>JAOPWA010000352.1 GCA_025965915.1 Dactylosporangium sp.
AAGCCGAGGTTGGCCACCCGAGGCAACTCCGGATGGATGATCGCGTGCAGACCTCCGTACGCCCGCACGTGGAGCCCGGCCGCGGTGAACTCGTCACCGGCTACCACCGGGTTGGCCGCAGCGGACAGGTCGCCGAGCTTCTCCATCACGTCCGGATGCGTGTACACCTCGATGGTCGGTCGCTTGCCGAGCGCGTCGGTGAGCGCTTCGACGTCGAGGTGATCGAAGTGCTCATGGGTGATCAACACCGCGTCGACCCCGTCGAGCGCCTCCCGTTCCGACAACGACCCCGGGTCGATCACCAGGACAGCGCCGTCACGCTCCAGCCGTATGCAGGAGTGGGAGAACTTCGTCAGCCGCATCGTGACCTCCTCGCATCGAAACCGATACCTGTCAGGCGGAACCGCGGCAGAGGCCGGGCGCGTCGGACGGGCGGCTTCACCGAAGGTGACCCTACCCGGGGAGGGGATATGTCAGTCATGTCTACGTCGAGGCGATTTGCCGCCACGACCCTGGCATGTGCGTCAGTGATGGTCATCGGCGCAAGCTGGGCAGGGACGGCAAGGACGAGAGCCGCCAACTGTCCACCCAGGACGTCACCGATCAGGTAACCGATCTGGACGCCCGCATCGCGACCGGGCAGGCGAGCGTCGACCGGGTCCGGGAACTGCTCGCCAAGGCGCAGAACATCGGCGAGATCGTGTCACTGGAGTCGGAACTGTCCCGCCGCGAAGCTGATCTGGAGTCGTTGAAGTCTCGCAAGCGCAAGCTCGATGACCTGACTACGCTGTCGACGGTCACCGCCGTGCTGCTCGGGCCGCAGGCGGCCGGCACGGCCACGCCGGACAAGCACGAGACCGGGTTCCTCGCGGGGCTCAAGGCCGGCTGGCACGCGTTCACCGCCTCGATGCAGGTGCTGCTCACCGTGCTCGGGGCACTGCTGCCGTGGCTGGTTGGCCTGGGACTACCTGCCTCTGCGGTGCTGTGGACGCTACGTCGGGTACGCCGGCCACGCTCGGAGACCGGGCTGGAGACCGCCTCAGCCCCCGCGAGGAATCCATCGGCTCCCGTCGCAGTCCCCGCAGGAACTCCCGTCACCGCCCCCGCCGCCGCCGAGTGATGCCTCGGGGGTCAGGTGCTCAAGCACCTGACCCCCGAGACCAGGTTCCGATTCAGATAGCGCCGGCGGACAGTGCGGCCAGGGCGGTGTGCACCATGACGCGTACGCCGTAACCAATGGCCCGCTCGTCGACGTCGAACGCGGACTGGTGGATGTCGAACTTGACGTCGGAGCCGGGGATCCCGCAGCCTAGGCGGATCATCGCCCCGGGTACCTGCTCCAGGTAGAACGCGAAGTCCTCGCCGCCCATGCTGATCTCGGCCTCGACCACCCGGTCCGGGCCGAGCGCGGCGCCGGCCGCCCCTGCGATGATCGCCGTCGCGAGCCGGTCGTTGACCACCGGCGGCACGCCCCGGGTGTACCTGACCTCGACCTCGGCGCCCGTGCCCGCCACCACGTCGTGGATGAGCTTCGTGATCAGTTCCGGCACTTCGCGCCAGGCGTCGCGGTTGAGCACCCGGACGGTGGCCCGCGCATACCCCTCGATCGGGATCGCGTTGGCGGCCTCACCGGCGCGGACGGAGCCGAAGACCATCGAGACGCCGGCGCGCGGGTCGACCCGGCGATCCAGCAGCGACGGCACGTCGACGACGACCCGGCCCAGGGCGTGCACCAGGTCGGCGGTCAGGTGCGGGCGGGCGGTATGGCCACCCCGGCCGGTCAGCTTCACCTCGACCTTGTCCGCGGCGGCCGTGAACGGGCCGGACCGGACGCCGACCAGACCGGTCGGCAGCAGCGGCGCGCAGTGCAGGGCGAAGATGCCGGCGACGTCCTTGAGCCCGCCCGCCGCGATGACCTCCGGTGCCCCGGAGGGCATGTGCTCCTCGGCCGGCTGGAACAGCAGCCGAACGCGGCCGGGCAACTCGTCGCGCTCCGCGAGCTGGGCCAGTGCCAGGCCGACGCCCAGCAGTACCGTTGTGTGGACGTCGTGACCACAGGCGTGGCAGACATTGTCGACCGTCGACCGGTAGGGCACGTCCTTGGTGTCAGGCAGCGGCAGCGCATCGAGGTCGGCCCGCAGTGCGATCACCCGGTCGCCGTGGCCTACGTCGCAGATCACGCCGTTGCCCTTGGGCAGCAGTCGCGGCGAGAGACCAGCGGCTTTCAGCTCGCGCGCAACCAGGGCAGCGGTCTGGAACTCCTGACCGGAAAGCTCTGGATGTGCGTGGATGTGACGTCGTACGGCTACCAGCTCGGCCCCTCGCGAAGCGAACCAACGGTCGAGTTGACCGGGCAGCGGATCGGCCCCGGGTGGTGTTTCGGGCCAGGACGATGTCACCGGGCTACTCGGTGGTAGCGACAACGCACTCGTCACGGTCAGTTCTCGATCTCGGTCGAATGGATCAGCGCGCCCCGTGCGCGCCGCGGACAGCCTAGCCCCGTTGTAGTGACGGAGCGCAACATCATTCTCGTAGCGCCCACGTAGCACTACGTCACGAAAGCCCTGGTAGGGGTGATTTGAGGACGCCGGACCCGCCGCATATTCACTATCGGTCGCTGGCACGTACCCCACTCCTCCTACAACGTGTAACGACCGTAGTGGTCTCGGATGGATTCATAATTGACGTTCGTAACTCAGCCCGACGAAACATTTACCCAGCCAGAGGGGCCGTTAGTCAACAGAGTGTGATGGCGGCGGACCCAGGCTGGCACAACTTCGGGCGTCCAGCCACGCATGAGGTCCGTCACCGCCTTTCACCCATCTGCCCGGGTTGGCAAGATCACGGGCGTCTGGAGCAAAGCACCGCTCTCCTTGCCCAGGAGTACGGATGCAAACATCGGGCGGTTCGCCCTTTCGTCGCCCTTCCCCGGAATCCGCCTCATTGGTGCGTGATACACGGCTAATTATCCGCTTTGCCATTCCATACACCTACTGCGAGTTCTGCCACTGTGCGGTTGGCCCCTTCGGGCAACCACTTCGAATTGTCGCCACCAGATAGCTGAGCGTCATGGCAAATGCTCTTATCCACAGGGCGGCCAAGAGTTGTCCACAGATCGACCGGAAGGGCCAGCGACGGTGAGACATAGTGGCGATGCTCAACGCCGTGCCCCGAACCCCTCGACGCCCGGCCGCACTCGCCAGCACGATCTTCCTCGGCCGCGACGCCGTGACCGACGGGCTGCTAACCCCGGCCGACCTGCGTAGTCGTGCCTGGCAACAAGTGGTTCGGGGAATCTACGCCGACGCCACGATCACCATCACCCACCAGCACCGGTGCCTCGCGGTGGCACGGTTCGTCCTGCCTGTGGATGGCGTGATCGCGGGGCGATCAGCGGCCTATCTGTACGGCGTTCCGTTTGTCGGCACCGACGAACCCGTCGAGGTCCTGGTACCGCGCGCGACAAACGTCCGGATGGCGGGGGTCCGCGCCCATGTCGCTCAACTCGACCCCTCCGACACGCGACGGCTTGACGGAGTGCCCGTCACCACTCCCATGCGGACCTGCTGGGATCTTGCCCAGTGGAGCGAGGACCTGGTCGAAGCCGTCGTCATGATCGACGCGCTCGCCGCCCGCGGCGCCGTGCGGATCCCTGACCTCGAAAGGTACGCGCGTGAGCGCGCCGGGCGGCGTGGCTGGCATCGACTCCTCGACGCGACGTTGTTGGCGGATGCGGGCGCCGGATCGCCCCAGGAGTCACGCCTGCGCGTCCGGCTGGTCAGGGCCGGCCTGCCCCGTCCGGAGACCCAGTTCATCATCGTGAGCGACGGCCGCTTCGTCGCCCGCTCCGATCTGGCCTGGCCCGAGCGCCGGGTCGCGGTGGAGTACGACGGGCTTTGGCATGCGGAGTCGGCGGCTCAGATCCACGCCGACCGACAGCGCCTCAACCGGCTCATCGCGGCGGGCTGGGCAGTGCTCCACGTGACCTCGAAACGGTTACGTGACGACTTCGACGGATTCGTACGAGAACTGCGCGCGGTGCTGCGCTCACGCGGGGCCCGGTAACGTCTCAAGATCCGCGCAAGGTGGCAGATATTGCGGCCTCGCATCTCGGCGTAGCAGCAAAAAGTGACACATTGCGCGGACCTTGACGTGACGCGGCGGCGAGGGTGGAACGGCTACGCGACGAGCGCTTCGGCGACGGCGAGTTCCTGCGGATCTCCGTCTTCCTGTCCGTGCTCGACGTGCACGTCAACCGCTCCCCTGTCGCCGGGCGGGTGGTCGAACACTTCGTCGAGGACGGCGGGTACGCGGCCGCCATGAAGGCCGCCGCCGAGCACAACGTCGCGGCGTACACGGTGCTCGACACCGCGTACGGACGGGTCGTGGTGGCCCAGCGGACAGGCCTGATCGCCCGACGCATCGTGCAGCGCGCCCCGATCGGATCGTTGCTGGCACGCGGGGAGCGGTTCGGGCTGATCCGGTTCGGCTCGCGTACCGATGTCTACCTGCCCGCCGATCAGGCCAGTCCCGAGGTCGCCCCGGCTGACCGGGTCGTCGGCGGCGTGACCGTGATCGCCCGCTGGAAGTAATTTTCCCCTCTTGTTGAGGAGGGCGCCCCTCTTACCGTCTATGCGGTGAGAGGGGCGCCCTCTTGGGTGCTGCTGAAACGGTGCTGCTGAAACGGTGCTGCTGAAACTCAGACCAGGTTGCGTTGGCGTAGCCACACGAGCGGACCGCTGACCAGGTAGGCCGCCACGACTCCGGCAAACGTCAACCGGTAGTCGACCAAGGCGCCCACGACCGGCAGGACCAGCAGCCACGGGGGCAGGCGCAGCAGGCGGGGCAGCTTCGCGTACGGGAAACTCGTCACCATCGCCAACGCCAGCACGGCGACCGCCACGGCCCGCGCCGGCACCGGAAGCCGGGGCTCGACGAGCGTGCCCAGGGCGAGCACCGCCGCCACCATGGTCGTCGGCACCCCGCAGAAGAACCTGCCGTCCTTGGGCGAGACGTTGAACCGGGCCAGCCGGATCGCGGCACACACGGCAACCAGCGCGCATGCCGGCATGGCAAGCCAGGCGGGAGCCGAACCGGCGAGCCAGGCGTACACGACGACGGGCGCCGCGATGCCGAACGAGCACATGTCGGCCAGCGAGTCCATCTGCGCCCCGAACGGGCTCGCGACGCCCAACTTACGGGCCAGCGCTCCGTCGAGGCCGTCGAACACGACGCAGGCGATCAGGCACAGGGCTGCCCATTTCACGCTGACACCGTTGAGCGCCATGAAGATGGCCGACATGCCGAGCAGCAGGCTGGCGACCGTGCAGGCGTTGGCCGCCGCGAAGCGCATCCGCCGCGCCAACGTCTGGGGGCCGGGCAGGAGCGGAATCGACAGTCCGTCGGCCGGGGCGGTGTTGACGGCCGACACCGTATCGACGGCCGACACCGCGGGGCTGATCGGCGAGACCACGGGGACGGCTGGCACGGCGACGGAGGCGGTCGGAACCGCTCTCGTACGGCGGCGGCGCAACCGGACCTGACTCGCGTGTTGGCTTTCGAGGTCGCGGCGCTCCGGCAAGATCAGCGTCGTCGTGCTGGACGTCGACTCGGTGCGACGCCGGCCTGGACGACCGACCAGAAGCACCTGCCGGGCGAGCGAGCCGCTGCGACGCAGGCGGCCAGCCCATCCACGACCCGCGGGACGCGGGCTGTCCGTCGAACGACGCCGACGCCAAGGGGCTCTCGGCACCTAACTCCTCCACTGGAACGGGGTTCCCACCCGCGCGGTTTGCGGCTTACACCATCGCACAAAGAAGCAAGGATTGGCGATTCTCGACGCCAGATCTTTCTTCTCTTACCACCATGGAAGGGGCGAAGAGTGCAAATGTTCGCTACGGATTGTAACGACCCGAATTACTCACCGCCCATACTAGCGACGGGCGTCACTCTGACCTGTCCTACTGTGATGCAAGTGCGCACCTATTGTCGCAAATGCTCACGAATAACCGTTGCCGCAGCTCGCGTCAAACGCACCTTCGCCAGCTCTTCAGGGGCAAACCAGGCGGCCTCAGCCGTCGAACTGCCGGCACCCTCCGTAACTGACGGCTGCACCGGCTCATCGACCACGACCCGGTAGTGCACGCGGACCACGTGCCAATCGATCGGATAGCCTTCCGGCCCGACCGCCGCCGGGTTGTGACCGCTCGACACGCCCAACAGCTCGGTGATCCGACCGCGCTGGTCGGCCTCTTCCGCCAACTCCCGCAGCAGTCCCGCCACGGGCGACTCACCGAAGTCGGTGCCGCCGCCCGGCAGGTGCCACTCCCCCGCGCCCGGATATCCCGGCGCGATCTGCGTCAACAGCACCCGTCCCTCCGGATCCGTGACCAGCCCGTAGGCACCGAAGCGCTGCACCGAACGCGGCGGCCGCACCCCGTCGGCGACCTCCTGCAAGGGTACGTCCGGGGCGCCGTCAACCGGCACCCACTCGACATGGCCGGGCAACTCGCCCCCCGTGACCCGTACGTCGAAGAGCAGCCGGTCGTTGTGCGTTTCCAACCCGGGTGTACGCACGACGTCGGTGACCGCGTCCCGCAGCGAGGTCACGGCGACGGTCAGGCCGGTCACCTGGGACAGCGTGCGAACCACCGCGTCGACCGGGTGCTCGCCCTGCTCGACGGCACCGCCCGGGAGGCGCAGATCCCCCCGCTCGTCCCGGCACACCAGGATCCGCCCGTCGTCCCGGCAGATCCCGTACGCGCCGATCCGACGCCGCCGTGTCGTCGTCTCCACGCGGCCGACGCTACCCGCCGATTCAGCCCAGCCCGGCGCGGTGCAGCGCCTCGACGGTCACCTCGGTCCGGGCGAGCCCGGCCAGCTCCGCGGCGGTGAACCAGTGGGCCGCATCGGTCGAGCCGCCCACGTCGAGGACCCGCGGAGGCGTCGGCAGCGGCACTTCCACCCGGTAGAAGGCACGGACACCATGCCAGTCGATCGGGTACCCCTCCGGGCCTAGCGAGGCGGCGTCACGGTGGCTGGCCACCCCCAACAGTTCGACGAGCTGACCCCGCTGCCCGGTCTCCTCCGCCAGTTCCCGCAGCAGGGCGACGCCCGGCTGCTCGCCGTAGTCGGTGCCGCCGCCCGGCAGGTGCCAGTTGCCGCCTCCCGGATACCCGGCGGCGACGCGGGTGAGCAGCACCCGGCCCCGCGGGTCGGTCGCCACCGCGTACGCGGCGAAACGCTGGGCGCGGTGCAGGCCGTCGGGGCCGGGTACGGCATAGAACGAGGGCAGCTCCGGCGGCCCGTCGGGGCGCAGGTCGACCGGGGCCGGCGGCAGGTCCAGGGCCATTGCGGTGAACGGGCGCAGCGGGAGCCCGGCGGCCTCCTCCAGGGTGAACCAGCGGGCCAGGTCGGTGGGCTGACTCACCCGGTCGCGCAGGGAGCCGCCCCGGATGGTCACCTCGTAGAGCAGTCGGTCGGTATGCAGCACGATGCCCCGGCTGGGAAGGGCGCGCATGTCGGCGAGGACGTCGCGGAGCCTGGCGACCGTCACCGACAGGCCGGTCTCGGCCGCGGTCTCACGTACAACCGTGTCGAGGGGGTGTTCACCGTGGTCGACGGCGCCACCCGGGAGGGACCACGCACCAGGCGTACCGGACCGGGGGGACGCCCGTACCAGAAGAACCCGGCCGGACGAGTCCAGGCAGAGGCCGTATGCAGCGATCTTGCGAAGAGGCTCGAGAGCGACCGTCACGGCAAAATTCTGTCCGAAATACGTTACCTACCCGTGTCACTGTCGGATTGCTGACAGCGAGTCCACCTGTATGACTCAGGGTCGGCATCCGGGATGGGCCAGGGTCGATGATCCGGGCGTTACCCGAGGCGGACGGTGCCCACCGAACCGCATGGTAGAGGCATGACTGAGACCGCGTACCGCAAGCTCTACCGCTCCCGTACCAACCGCATGTTCGCCGGCGTCTGTGGCGGCATCGCCGAGTACTCGAACATGGACCCCACCATCGTCCGGGTACTGATGGTCATCCTCACGTTCTTCACCGGCGGCGGCGCGCTGCTGGCGTACCCGATCCTGTGGATGGTCGTGCCCGAAGCGCCGCAGCAGCCCGCCACCTGGACCCCGACGACGCGTTCCGCCCCGCCGGCCGCGTGAGGCGGCCGGGTGGGATCACTCCCACTCGATGGTGCCCGGAGGTTTGCTGGTGACGTCGAGGACGACCCGGTTGACCTCCGGCACCTCGTTGGTGATGCGGGTCGAGATGCGGGCGATGACGTCGTAGGGCAGCCGCGACCAGTCGGCCGTCATGGCGTCCTCGCTCTCCACCGGGCGCAGCACGATGGGGTGCCCGTACGTGCGCCCGTCACCCTGCACGCCCACGCTCCGCACGTCGGCCAGGAGGACGACCGGCACCTGCCAGATCCGCCCGTCGAGGCCGGCCGCCGTCAGTTCCTCGCGGGCGATCTTGTCAGCCGCCCGCAGGATCTCGAGCCGGTCGCGGGTGACCTCGCCGATGATCCGGATCGACAGGCCTGGGCCGGGGAACGGGTGCCGCTGGACGATCTCCTCGGGCAGGCCGAGGGCGGCGCCGATCGCGCGTACCTCGTCCTTGAACAGCGTGCGCAGCGGCTCGATCAGCCGGAACTTCAGGTCTTCGGGCAGGCCACCGACGTTGTGATGCGACTTGATGTTGGCCGTGCCGGTGCCGCCGCCGGACTCCACGACGTCCGGGTACAGGGTGCCCTGCACGAGGAACTCCACATCGTGCTCCGCCGCGATCTCGCGCGCGGCCTGCTCGAAGACCCGGATGAACTCACGGCCCACGATCTTGCGCTTCTGCTCGGGATCGGTGACGCCCGCGAGCGCGCCCAGGAACCGGTCAGCCGCGTCGACCACCTTGAGCTTGATGCCGGTAGCCGCGACGTAGTCCTTCTCGACCTGCTCGGCCTCACCCGCACGCAGCAGCCCGTGGTCGACGAAGACGCACGTGAGTTGGTCGCCGACCGCCCTGTGGACCAGCGCGGCGGCCACCGCCGAGTCGACCCCGCCGGACAGGCCGCAGATGACCTGCTTGGCACCGACCTGCTCGCGGATCGCGGCGACCTGCTCGTCGATGATCTCTTCGTTGGTCCAGGTCGGCTCGATCCCCGCGATGCCGGTCAGGAAGCGGCGCAGGATCTCCTGGCCGTGCGGGGTGTGGGCGACCTCGGGGTGGAACTGGACGCCGGCGAAGCGCTTCTCGGCATTCTCGAACGCGGCCACCCGGGCGCCCGGGGATCCCGCGGTGACGGTGAAGCCTGGCGGGGCGGTCGAGACGCTGTCGCCGTGGCTCATCCACACCGACTGGTCGGCGGGCAGGTCCTGGAGGAGGATGCCCGGCTCGTCGGCGAGGCTCAGCGGGGTGCCCCCGAACTCGCGCAGCCCGGTCTGTGCGACCTCGCCGCCGAGCGCCCGGGCCATGGCCTGGAATCCGTAGCAGATGCCGAAGACCGGCACTCCGGCGTCGAACAGGGCCGGGTCGACCTGGGGCGCGCCCTCCTCATAGACGCTGGACGGCCCACCGGAGAGGATGATCGCGGCCGGCTTGCGGGCGAGCATCTTCTCGACCGGCGTCGAGTGCGGCACCAACTCGGAGTAGACGTTGGCCTCTCGGACGCGGCGGGCGATCAACTGGGCGTACTGGGCTCCGAAGTCGACGACGAGAACCGGCGGCGGCGTGCTCATGTGCCGAGCCTAGTCGGCGTCAGAGGGCCGCTGACGTGGCACCTCACCATGATCAGAGAGTTTTGGACGCCGACCACGGCCTGATCATGGTGGAGGCGTGGGGCTAGGGGCAGGAGCCGGCGTCGGGGTG
>JAOPWA010000400.1 GCA_025965915.1 Dactylosporangium sp.
GCCGTAGCGGAATGCCGCGATCGAGGAGGCGAGCCACAGGTCCCACATCCGGTAGAACCGTTCGTCGAACATCGCGGTCACCTGGTCGTGGTGCGCCTGGAAGCGCCGCCGCCACTCCTGCAGCGTCATCGCGTAATGGATGCGCAGGTTCTCGTAGTCGACGAGCCGCAGGTCGTGGCGGGGCAGTGCGTCGACCACTTCGCGCGTCGACGGAATGTACCCGCCGGGAAAGATGTACTTGTCGGTCCAGGCGTCAGTGGCCTCCGCGACCTCGCTGGAGATCGTGTGCAGCACGCTGACGCCACCGTCGGTGAGCATGCTGGCGACGGCGTCGTGGTAGCTCGCGTGGTTGCCCCGGCCGACGTGCTCGAACATGCCCACGCTGATGACCCGGTCGAACTTCTCCCCGCGCCGGGGGAGGTCGCGATAGTTGCACAGCTCGAACGTGATCTGGTCGTCCACGCCGGCCTGCTTCGCCGCTTCTTGTGATTGACGCAGCTGCTCCTGGCTCAACGTGACGCCCAAGCCGTGCACGCCATGGTTTTTCGCGGCGGTTATGAGTAGGGTGCCCCAGCCGGAACCGATGTCGAGTACCCGTTGTCCTTCGCGCAGCTGAAGTTTGCGCAGCAGGTAGTCGACCTTCTGCTGCTGGGCGGTCTCCAGGGAGTCGTCGGGGTCGCGGAAGTAGGCGCAACTGTAGGTGAGTGAGGCGTCCAGCCACAGGGCGTAGAAGCTGTTGCCCAGGTCGTAGTGGTGTTGGATCTGTCGCCGTTGTCGGTCGCGGGTGTTGCGGCGCAGCCGGGGAGCCAGCCGGGGCAGCGCCAACCCGTCGAACACGGCCTGGTTTTCGGTCACCAGCCGGCCCACCGCGTCGAGCGGCCCGTCGATCTCGACGCGACCGTCCATGTACGCCTCACCGAAACCGAGCATCACGTCGCGCAGCATCGCCCGGACCACACTCGGGGCGCGAAGAGTCAGCGTGAAGTACGGCCGGTCGGGCCCGTACTCGCGCACATCGCCGTCCCAGTACCGCACCGCCACACCACCGCGGCGGATCCGTCTTCCAATAGCGTCGAACAGGGTCTTTTCCACCATCTTGAACCACCTGTCTGATCCGGCGCCGGCCGAGCACAGCCGGCTGGCCCGAGTAACAGCCACCGGGAAGAACTCTACGAGCGCATCGACAGCGGGAAATCCGGCCCTCCCCGCCGCAACCGCCCAGAGGCGTGCCGCACCGGCCCTAACGTAGGCGCGACTGTTCTGCGCCGTGCGCGTCGTTGACGTCCTTGCGGCTTACCGTCAGGTAGCCGACGAAGCCGACGATCACGATCGTCAAGACCAGGCTCACCGGTCCGGTGCCCCAGTCGAGACCGCTCCGGCTGTGCGGCACCCCCATCCAGTCCGCGAATGAGGCACCGACCGGCCGGGTCACGATGTACGCGAACCAGAAGGCCAGAATCGCGTTCAGACCGAACCGCCAGTAGGCAACGGCAGGGACGGCGATCACCACGGCGAACAGGACGCCCGAGCCGAGGTAGCCGAAGCCCATCGTCGACGCGGCCATGTCGCCGGCGGCGGTACCGAGCGCGAACGTGGTCAGCACCGTGGCCCAGTAGAACGCTTCCCGACGCCGGGTGTAGATGCTGTGGATGGACAGCGTCTTCTCGGTCGCGTACCAGGCCGCGAAGATCACGGCCAGCGTGACCAGGAAGGCGGTGGTGGACACCAGGTATGGGATGCCCAGTCCGACGTGTAGAACATCGGCGGCCATCGTGCCGAACACGCTCACCATGACGATGGCCAACCAGTAGATCCAGGGCACGTATCGGCGGACGGCGAACTGCAGCGCCAGCGAGGCCACCAGACCGATGCCGCCGAGACCGACCGCGATCATCGGATCGAGTCGGTGGACCAGATAGTCCGACGTCGTCTCGCCCATACCGGTGGTCAGCACTTTGGTAATCCAGAAGTACACCGTCACTTCCGGAACCTTGCTCATTGCGTGCCGCGCTGACGCCCTGGGCCGGTCCTGCCGGAGCTCACCTATCGTCATGGCGGCAAGGATGGCAGATCGGTCTCATCGCATCCCCAACGCCCCTACAGCAAGTAGGGTGAATTTCGCCGTCGACGGTCGAGGGGGATGGATGCGCGCGCTGACAGTCAAGCCCGGGGTGGCTGACTCGCTTGCCCTCACCGACATCGACGAACCGGCCTCAGTGGACGGTCCGGTCCTGGTGGAGGGCCTGTACGTCGGGCTGTGCGGTACCGACGCCGAAATCGTGGCCGGCGAGTACGGCCAGGCGCCGCCGGGTTCCGACCTGCTCGTGATAGGTCACGAGAACCTCGGCCGGGTCGCCGAGGCCCCCGCCGGCAGCGACCTGACCACAGGCGACCTGGTGGTCGGTATCGTCCGCCGGCCAGATTCGGTGCCATGCTCGGCCTGCGCGGCAGGGGAGTGGGACATGTGCCGCAACGGCGAGTACACCGAGCACGGCATCAAGGGTCTGCACGGCTTCGCGCGGGAACGCTGGCGGGCCGAGCCGGACGCGCTGGTCCGACTGGACCCCGCCCTGGCCGACGTGGGGGTTCTGTTGGAGCCGACCACGATCGTGGCCAAGGCCTGGGAGCAGGTCGAACGTATCGGCCGGCGGGCATTCTGGCAGCCCGAGATCGCGGTGGTGACCGGCGCCGGGCCGGTCGGGCTGCTCGCCGCCATGCTCGGTGCGCAGCGCGGGCTGCAGGTGCACGTGTTCGACCAGGTCACCGCAGGGTTGAAGCCGCAGTTGGTCGCCGACCTCGGTGCGACTTACCACTCCGAGACGCTGCCGGACAGCAAGATCAAGGCTGACGTCATCATCGAATGCACCGGCGTGCCGTCGGTGGTCGTGGATGTGATGACGCACAGCGCGAACGACAGCGTCGTCTGCCTGACCGGGGTGTCCTCGGTCGGCACCTCGATCCCACTGGATGTCGGCAGCCTCAACCGCAACGTCGTCCTGCGCAACGACGTGGTCTTCGGCTCGGTCAACGCCAACCGGCGACACTACGAGGCCGGGGTCGCCGCGCTGGCCGCCGGCGACCGGTCCTGGCTGTCGCGTCTGATCACCCGCCGGGTGCCGGTGACCGACTTCCGCGACGCGTTCGCCCGCCGCCCCGACGATGTGAAGGTCGTCCTGGAGTTGGCCACAGGGGCGAACCGATGAGCCCCATCGAGGACTACGCCCTCCTCGGCGACCTGCACACCGGCGCGTTGGTCGGCAAGGACGGCTCCATCGACTGGCTGTGCCTGCCCAACTTCGACTCGCCGGCGTGTTTCGCCGCGCTGCTGGACTCGCCACGCGCCGGCCGCTGGCTGATCGCTCCGGCCAGCGGCGGCACCTGCACCAAGCGTCGCTATCGGGGCGACACGTTGGTACTGGAAACGGAGTGGCGGACCAAGGGCGGTCATGTCCGGGTCATCGACTTCATGCCACCGCGCGGCAGCGCCTCCGACGTCATGCGCATCGTCGAGGGGATCAGCGGCACCGTCACCATGCACAGCGAGCTGGTGTTGCGCTTCGACTACGGCCGGGTGGTGCCGTGGGTGCGGCACGTGCCGGGCGGGATCGAGGCGATCGCCGGACCGGACGCGGTGTGGCTGCGCACGCCGGTGCCGCTTCAGGGCCGGGAGAAGACCACCGTCGCCGACTTCACGGTACGGGCCGGCGACCGGGTTCCGTTCGCGATGACCTGGTCGCCCAGCTACCACCGGGCGCCGCCGCGACTGGACGCCGAGGACGCGCTGCTCGACACCGTGGCGTTCTGGGAGGCGTGGTCGGCCCGTTCGCACGCCACCGGCCGGTGGCGCAAGGCGATCCAGCGTTCGCTGATCACGCTCAAGGCGTTGACGTTCGCCCCGACCGGCGGCATCGTCGCCGCGGTCACCACCTCGCTGCCCGAGCAGATCGGCGGCCCGCGCAACTGGGACTACCGGTACTGCTGGTTACGCGACTCGACCTACACCCTGCAGGCGCTGCTCGCCGCCGGATATGTCGAGGAAGCCAAGGCCTGGCGGGAGTGGCTGCTGCGCGCGGTTGCCGGTGACCCCAGCCAACTGCAGATCATGTACGGGCTGGACGGCACCCGCCGGCTCACCGAGTTCGAGCTGCCCTGGCTGTCCGGGTACGAGGGATCCAGCCCGGTCCGTGTCGGCAACGCCGCCGCCGAGCAACTCCAACTGGACGTGTGGGGTGAGGTACTCGACGGTCTGTACCTGGCTCGGCAGGGCGGCCTGAACCATGACGGTGACGCGTGGCAACTGCAGGTCGCTCTGCTCGACTTCCTCGAGGGCGCCTGGCAGCAGCCGGACAACGGGCTGTGGGAGATGCGCGGTCCCCGCCGGCACTTCGTGCATTCCAAGGTGATGGCCTGGGTCGCCTTCGACCGGATGGTCCGCAGTGTGCGTGAGTACGGCCTGCCCGGCGACGTCGACCTGTGGGAGGCCCGCCGTGATGCCATCCACGCCGACGTCTGCGCCCGGGGCTTCGACGCCGAGCGCAACACCTTCGTGCAGGCCTACGACAGCAAGGAACTCGACGCGAGCCTGTTGCTGATCCCCAGGGTGGGTTTCCTGCCCGGCAGCGACCCGCGGGTGGCCGGCACGGTCGAGGCGATCAGCCGTGAGCTGACCCAGGACGGGTTCGTGCTGCGCTACCGCACCGGCCCCGCCGACGATGGGCTGCCCGGTGCCGAGGGTGTGTTCCTGGCCTGCTCCTTCTGGCTGGTCGACGCGCTGCACGCGATCGGGCGCGACAGCGAGGCGGTCGCGCTGTTTGAACGCCTGCTGGACCTGCGCAACGACGTCGGCCTGTTCAGCGAGGAGTGGGATCCGAAGGCCCAGCGCCAGCTGGGCAACACCCCCCAGGCGTTCAGCCACTTCCCGGTCATCGTCAGCGGGCTGCAGCTGGGTACCCGGCGTCACCACCGCAGTGACCAGCCGGTGTCCGCGCCGCCGTCACCGCAGCCCGGGTCTCCCGGGCGAACAGGTTGACGTTCTCTCCGCCCTAAAGGACGGAGATTCCCTCCACGCTGCGCGTGGAACACGCGGCGTCCGGGTGGATTCCTGCTTCCCGGCGCGACGCCGGCACGGGTGCCGGTCTTACCTGCGCTCCACAGGCGTTTGAGTTGTCCCAGCGTCCCTGGGCCAACACGTTCTTGGCGGCGTTGTGGTCGCGGTCGTGGGTGGTGCCGCACGGGCACACCCACGACCGCACCGACAGGTCCATCTTCTCGGCGGCCCGGCCACAGTCGGAGCACATCCGGGTGGACGGGAAGAACCGATCCACCCGGCCGAAGGTGCGCCCGTACCGGGCGGCCTTGTACTCCAACATCGCCGTGAACGACGCCCAGCCGGCGTCGTGCACGGACTTCGCTAGCCGGGTCCGGCCGAGACCGGTCACGCACAGGTCCTCGACGTACACCGCTTGGTTGTCGCGGGTGATCGCCGTGGAGAGTTTGTGCTGCCAGTCCCGCCGGGTGTCGGCCACCCGCGCGTGCGCGCGGGCGACCTTCACGACGGCCTTCTTGCGGTTGTTCGATCCCTTGGCCTTGCGGCTCAGGGCCGTCTGCAACCGCTTGAGTTTGCGCGCGGCCCGGCGCAGGAACTTCGGCGCGGTGACCTTCGTGCCGTCCGACAGCACGGCGAAGTGGGTCAGGCCGAGGTCGATACCCACCTCGGCATCTGCCGGCGGCAGCGGGGTGTCGCTGGCCTGTACGACGAACGAGGCGAAGTACCGGCCCGCCGCATCCTTGACGATCGTCACCGACGACGGATCCGCCGGGAGGCTGCGCGACCAGCGCACCTGCACGTCGCCGATCTTCGGCAGCCGCAGCCGACCGTTGTCCAGCACCGCGAATCGGGCGTTCTTGGTGAACCGGATGGCCTGCCGGTTGTCCTTGCGGGACCGAAACCGGGGCGGTGCGACCTTGCGGCCCTTGCGCTTGCCTGACAGCGAGGCGAAGAAGTTGCGGTACGCCGCGTTCAGATCCGCGAGGGCCTGCTGCAACACGACCGACGACACCTCGCCCAGCCACGCTCGCTCGGGAGTGTCCTTGGCTTGGGTGATGACCTGCTTGGACAGGTCTCCGTCCGAAAGGTACTTCTCGCCATTCTCCCGCGCCGTCTGCCGTGCCCGCAGCCCGTCGTTGAACACCACCCGCGCGCACCCGAACGCCCGCGCCAGCGAAGCCTGCTGCGCGGGCGTCGGGTAGACACGGAAGTTGTAACGGAGCTGCACATCGACAATCTAGCATTGGTTTATGGCCGATATCGATAACGTCCGCACAGGCAGACACTGCGTTTTCGTCCTACATGCCCACTTGGTTTTCGTGACCAAGTTCCGGCACAAGGTGTTCGCCGACCGGCACCTGACCCGGCTGGAAGACATCATGCGCGACGTGTGCGCCGACTTCGAGACCGAACTGGTCGAGTTCAACGGCGAGAACAACCACGTGCACCTACTGGTCAACTTCCCGCCCAAAGTGGCCCTGTCGAAACTGGTCAACAGCCTCAAGGGCGTGTCATCACGCCGGA
Source organism: Dactylosporangium sp. (assembly GCA_025965915.1). Classification (GTDB taxonomy): domain Bacteria; phylum Actinomycetota; class Actinomycetes; order Mycobacteriales; family Micromonosporaceae; genus Planosporangium. The sequence goes on from JAOPWA010000400.1 coordinate 6,572, forward strand.
TGCGCCACGAGTTCCCTGACCTGGTACGCCACTACTACCGGGCCAACAAGCTGTGGTCAGGCTCGTACTTCGCCGGCTCCGTCGGCGGCGCACCGTTGACCGTCCTGCGCCAGTACATCGAACAGCAAAACCACCCGGTCTAGAGCACGCTCGGGCCTGGCGGCCCTCCCGCGCGGGCCTTCACCCCCGCCCTGAAAGGCGGAGCACTGGCCCGCAGTCCTGGTAGCGGGGAGCTGAGACGCGGCAGGGGTGGAACGCCGCTGCGGCGCACCACCCCTGCCAACATGACCTTTTACGAGAACGCGATGCCGGTGCGGGAGCGGATGCCCGACCCCGCCGCCCCCCACGTCACCGTGGTTGACGTACTGGTGAACACCGCCCCGCTGCCGTTGGGCTGCGCGACCTTCGCCGCGTAGGACCGCGAGCCGGCGTGCCGGGATACGTTCGCGGTGCAGGAGTTACCTGTCCCGCAACTGATCAGCGCGACCTCACGGCCGGGTGTGGTCACATCGACGATGACGATCGCGTAGTCGGTCGGACCGACGTCGCCGTTGCCGGTGGCGGTGAGCGTCACGGCCCGGTCCGCCATCGGGTGTGCGTCCGATGCGGACAGTGAGAGGGTCAGCGGCGGCCAGTCGACCGTCACCGTGGCGGGCTGCCCCGCCTGCACCTGCCTTCCTTGCGGAGTGGCGATGATCGCCTGGTAGGTGACCGGGCCGGGGGCCGCGACCGTCGCCGTGCAGGTCGAACCCACACCGCACTTCGTCAGTACCCGATGGGTGGTCGGGTCGACGATCCAGATCGCCCACGGGGTCGGTCCCATGTCCTCGCTCGCCACGGCCGTGAGGGTGACGGGTGCCGCGACGGCCGGCGTGGTCGTCGAGGCGGTGAGCGAGACCGTCGGCGCGGTCCAGGTGACCGTCACCGGGGCGGAGCTGACCCGGACGGCCCGGGCCGCGATCCGGGCCACGTACGTGTGCTGGCTCGGCGCGAAGGTGACGGTCGCGGTGCAGGTGGTGCCGGCGTGGCAGTGCGCGATCACCCGGTTGCCCGCCGACTGGTCGACGATCTGGATCATTTCCCGGGTACTGCTGACGTCCTGCGCGGCGGTCGCGGTGAGTTGGACGGGCTGGTACCCGTTGATTGTCGTCGCCGAGGCCGTCAGGGTGATCGGGCTGGCCGGTGCTGTCCCGACCGCCACCGTCTGCATCACCGGCGTCGCGGCCTGGTAGTCGGCGTTTCCGGGCTGGTTCGCGGTGAGCGTGCAGTTCCCGTTGCCGGTCACCGTGACGTCACCAGTCGGGGTGACCGTGCACGGGCCGCTCGCGGTGAACGCCACCGGCAGGCCGCTGGAGGCGCTCGCCAGCGGGCCGACCGAGAAGCTGGGCTGGGCTGCCATCTCCGGTGAGATCGCCGCGAAGGTGATGGTCTGACTGCCCGGCAGCACCGTCACGGAGACCTGGGCGGTCGCGCTGGTGTAGTCGGCCGTGTTGTCCGGGGTGAAGGCCACGTCGATGAGTTGGCCCGGGCCGGCGTGCAGCACCGCGCCGGTAGCCGGTGCCCCGCCCGCGTGGAGCGTGTAGGTGAACGTGCCCGCGACGTTGACGGTGGCGTTGAGCTGGCTACTGCCGAGCGGCGTCGGGTACGTGACGGCCGGCGGTGGCGTCCAGGTCACCGCCGGGGTGGCCCGACCCACCGTGAGCGCCGTGGTGTTCGACGAGGGGGAGTGGGTCGCGTCCCCGGTGTAGGCCGCGGTCAGGGTGACCGGCGCGGTGGTCGCGTGGGCGAACGTGACCACGCAGGTCGCCTGGCCGCCGGTCAGCGGCTGGGTGGCGCAGGTCGTGATGGAGTTGTCGGACGAGGTGAACGCCACGGTTCCGGTCGGCACCGCGCCGTCGCCGGCCACGGTGGCGGTCAGGACCACCTGTTGTCCGACCGAGGCCGGGCTCGGGTTGGCGGTGAGAGCCGTCGTCGACGGCGTGACCGGCGGCGCGCAGTCGAGGGTGAGGATGATGCCGAGCCTCGGCGGTGGCACCTCGTACACGGCGCTGGTCGCGGCCGGGTCCGCGGATCCAACCGCGTGACAGCCCGCCTTGGTCGCCTGTACCTGGTAGAAACCGGCGAGGACGTCCCAGTGGAACGCGCCGTCGGCGCCGGTGGTCTCGGGGTTGGACCGGGCGCTCGGGCTCATGATGGGTGAGCCGTCGGGGACCGCGGTGAACGGGCCGGCGGCCGTGTCGGAGCGCAGCAGGGTGACGGTTGCGCCCGGTACCGCAGCTCCGGTCGTGTCCACGACCGTGCCCGAGGGGTCGATGTAGACGGTGAAGTCGACGTGGGTCGTGGTCGCGTCAGGACAGTTCACGGTGATGGAGACGGCGGCGTCGCCGTGTTCGGGGTAGAGCGGGTCGATCGAGGCGTGGTAGTGCCCGGAGCCGGGAGGCGTCTCGGTCAGCTGCCCGGACCGCAGCGTCCGGCTGCCCAGCGACATCGTGTACGAGGCGGTGCCGCCCGCGCACCCGGTCGTGTCCAGCGAGAGCGGATCGGTCCAGAAGATGACCGGTACGCCACCGACGGTCGTGCCGTGGTCGGTGATCGTGGTGCCCGGTGGGATGGCGTGTGGCCCCTCGAGGACGAGATCCTGGTTCACGGTCGAGCCGACCGCGACGGTGAGCGGCCCGGCGCGTCCGGGCAGCAGGGACGAGCCCTGCGGCGGCAGGGCGGTGAGGTTCCACGAGCCCGCCGGGACACCGACGATCGTGTACCGGCCGTCCGGGCCGGTGACGCCGACGACGCAGGAGCCGGTCTGCGGGCACGCCTGCACCGGGGACGACCCCTGGGGCGTACCCGAACTGTCGCGCACGACCCCGGTGATGGTGCCGGCTCCCGGTGGCGCGCCGTTGCGTACCGGGAAAATGTAGCGCCCAAGCTGCAGCGAGCCGCGGCTGTTGTTGACCAGGCCGGTCGAGGTGTTCGAGTCGAGCAGGCCCAGGTGCGTGAGGCTGCCGGGGAACTGGAAGAAGTGGTCGGGGTTGCCATCGCCGGCCGAGAATCCGGCTCCGGCCGGCGTGCCGCCCAGGCCGTTGCTCCCGCCGGACGCGTCACCGGTCTCCCAGGTCAGCGCGCCGTAGTTCATCACCATGTCGAAGTCGCCCGCGCCGACGTCGCCGCGGTCGACCAGCAGCAGTTGGACGCTGTTGAGCTTGTTGTCGTGACTGGAGTAGTAGCCGACGTTGTCCCAGTCGACGCAGAACGCGGGCCGGTTGCCGAACACGGTGGTGCCGTAGGTGACCAGCGCCGACCCGGCACCCTGGGTGTCCACGTCGGCGAAGAACGGCGCGATCATCGGCGGGGTCGACGCGCCGATCGTGAAGGGCGTGTACGTCGCCTGCGGGCCGTCGAACGTCACGTTGCCGTTGTTGTTGACGAACAACGACGAGTACGTCGTACCGAAGAAGCTGGCCGGGAACGGCAGGCTCACGGCGCCGGTCGACCCGTCGTCGTTCGCGGGGAGGTTCTGCGAGGTGCAGGCGGGGTCGGCCACCTCCGCGCCCGGCGCCTGGACCGCCTGTGCGGCCGCGGCGATGTCGAGGCGGTTGACCCTCGTGTTGTCCCTGCTGTCGGTGATCGGGGTACCGGTCGTCACCAGGGCCCGCACCACCTGCTGGGCTGTCGCATGTGGACTCGCGCTCACCAGGTCCGCGACCGCGCCCGCGGCGTGGGGCGCCGCCTGCGACGTGCCGCTCTCGCTGATGCCGGCGGCGGTGATGTCCACACCCGGTGCGAGTAGCGACAGCAACGGCCCGGTCTGGGAGAAGCAGGCGATGTGGTCCACGGTCGGGTTGGTGTCGGTGCAGCCGCTGCGCCAGGAGTGGTCGCCGGAGTTCGAGTGGTACACCGCGCCGACCCGGACCGCGCCGCTGGCACAGGCCGGCTCCGCGACGCCGGAATTGAAGACGTTGGCGTCTTCGGCGCTGTTACCCGCCGACACCACCGGCACGATCCCGAGCGCGCGTAGATTCAGGAACGCCGTCGAATAGATGGAGTCGGTGCACTCGCTGGTGTGATAGGTGCCGCCCACACCGAGGCTGAGGTTGACCGCGCGGATGTTGGCCGCCGGCCCGTCCCGGGTGATGGCGTTCAGCGCTGCGAGGATGTCGCCGTCGGCTGCCTCGTACGTGCCGGTCACCGGGTTGTTGCCGAAGACGCCGTACACGGCCAGGTGCGCGCCGGGCGCGGTCTCGGCGATGATGCCGGACACGTTGGTGCCGTGGTGACCGTCGGTGTCACTGTCGCGCAGGCCCGTGTTCGTGGCGTCGACGATCTTGTCGATGCGACAGGTCCCGGTGCCCGGGCCACCCGAACAGTCGCCGAACTCGCCGCCCACACCCGGCAACGTGTAGTCCGTACCGGTGTCGACAACGGCCACGGACACACCAGCGCCGGTGTATCCCGCCTGAACGGCCTGGGGCTGGTGGATCAGCGTCAGGTCCGGAGGTGTCGCGGTCTTCATCATCCGTTTGGGGAGCGCGACGCCGGTGACGCCAGGTGCGGCGGCGAGCGCGGCGAGCGCCCGCTGGGAGTCGACCTTGACCATCTGGATCGGCAGGCGGTCGTAGTCGCGTTCCACGCGCAGACCACGTCCCGCCCGGGCCAACGCGTCGCGCTTCGTCGTCGCGAACGTGGACGCGGCCGCGTCCGCCCCGGCCTGACGGCTCGACTTGTCCGCCCGCTGCCGGGTAGCCGAAAGGAGCTTCGTCAGACCCGGGCCCGAGTCGAAGGTGACGAGCACGTCGGTCGGGCCACGGCCTACGGCGGCAGAGACGTCGCCCGGGACTCGCGCCCCCTGCGTTCCAGCCGGTTTCGCTTTCTTGGTCGGCGTGCTCGGCGTGGCGTTTTTGGTCGGATCGGTCGGATTGGCTGTCTTGGCGGGGGAGGGGGGCGGTGAGCCTGGCGGAGCTGCCATCACGGGAGAGCTGATCATTGACAAGGTCAGTGCGCCCGCGGCGATGCCCGCGAGCGCAGTCCACCTGATTCGAGGCTGCATACGGTCTCCTAGCTTGATCGGTTCCGCACTTAATCGGTTTCCGTCAATTGCAAGAGCTGCTTTGCAGAGTGCCCTGAAGGCGTCATACGCAGGAATTTCGGCAGCCCCTTCAGGGGCGGTGCGCGATAAGGCGTGGTGCGAATAGGGCTGCCAGGCGCTATACGCCGGACGAGCCCCTTGGCGATCGATATTGCCGACCATCCGTGAACGGTCGGGCTTTATCTTGTAGCTCGTTCGGGTGCGGCAGAAGTCGGCGCCGTCACAACTGACCGGATGGGCGAACGAGGTGTGCACCAAGCGGTCACTGGTGGTATCGGAACAGCATCGTGACTACGACGTTATGGGTTTCTAACAACTCGATCAGCTCAACTACTGAAAGGTAGAAATGCCCACGTAACGGCATCCGTCACGGCTGGTAGGGAATCTCAGGAAGATATGCGACATAAGGCCGGGCGATAGGTATTAACGCCAGCCTGTGAGTCAGTGGTTCCTACTGAGCCTTTGTCGGTAGCGGCCGTCAGTCCGCGCTCGACGGTGCGGCTAAGGCGTGCTCGATCGCCGTCGCCGCAGCCTTATGCGCCGTCGGATCCGACTCCTCGGCGTCTGGCTGAATCAAGCCTGGGCCCCCGACCAGCGCGTCACCCGGTCGATGTGGCGCGAGGTTGAAGTGCAGGTGCGGGACGTGGTCGCCGAACACGTACACGTATACCTTGTCCGCACCGGTCGCCGCTCGCATGACGGCGGTGACTCGCGCCAGAGCCGCCCCCAACGTCGCCGCCTCCGGCCCGTCGAGATCGGTGATGAAGGGAATGTGGCGGTGGGGTTCGAGATGGGCGAATCCCGTCACGGCACCGTGAAGCACGACCGACAGACGCCAGTGCTCGTCCTCCCAGACCCTCCGGCGGCCAAAGTATGCGTCCGCATCGCTGACGCGGCACAGCAGGCATTCATCGTTCGCCATCGAATCAGTATCCCTCACCGATCAACTTCGTAGAGGTTCTGCGTGGTCGCCGGCGTCACTACCTATATAAACGTCCGCTCGAACCGCGCTTATGCGCCACGCGTGGTGAACTCGAGTGTCAGGCCCCAGAAGTTCTCGACCTCAGTGACGACCGGCTCGATGAGCGCGACAACTTCAGGGGCGACCGGTGTGCCGTCGTCCCAGACGAATGTCGAGGGCAGGTAATACAGGTCGCCGTCGGCCAGCAACTCGACCGGGATGGTCAGAGTGCGTCCCTGGTACTCGACCTGCATCGCCTCGCGGCCGGCGCTGCGCAGGATCATGCCTGAGTCGTGTTGGGCTTCCTGGCTGCGTAGTTCTCGAACACTCATACGTTAGCTGCGGTCATGCGCCGAGGATGCGGAACTCGGGGGTCCTGTTCCAAAAGTTCTCGATCTCGGTGATGGCAGGCTTGATCAGCTCTGCCGTCTCAGGCGGGATCGGGGTGCCGTCGTCCCAGCGGAATGTCGCCGGTAGGTAGAAGAGTTCACCTCTGAGGCCCCTGTCGACCCCGAGGGTCAGAGTCTGTCCCTGGTACTCGACTTGCATCGTTTCGCGGTCGATGCTGCGCAGGATCATGCCGGAGTCGTGCTGGGCTTCCTGGTTGTATATCTTTCGAACGCTCACGAGGCGTCAGTCTCCTCCGGTCACTGTGTCGGGTCCACTACGGTGATCTTGCCGACGTTGGGGTTCTTCTCCAGTGCAGGCCTCTCCACGGTGTTCCAGATGCTTCCCTCCCATGGGTTATGGGCCCATGCGGTGACATCGCCTTCGGCGTTCTCGGCGTACCGCTGCGACAGCCGTTTCCATACCTCGACAGCATGGTCGGTCGACACCGGCGACTTGGCTCCGAAGAGGTTCATGTCGTCGAAGTGCTTGCCGCCCGGAGTTTGCTCCAGCGTGACCGAGCTGACCCCGTCGACATTGCGTTCGGCGTACACCCGCATCTTGGTGCCGTCCGCGGCAGTGCCGGAGTAGAAGTTCGCGCCGTTGACGGGGCTGCCCACGTCGACCCGCTCAGCCTCGCGCATCAGACCGCGGAACGCCGAGTCCTGGCCGAACCGCTCGCCGAGCTTGCCCGCGTCGGCGGCGAGGCTCTTCGCGCCGGCCTTCTCCAGTAGCTTGGCCGCCTGCGCGAACAGCTTGGCGATTTCCCGCTCGACCAGCTGGATCGCTTTGCTGATCAGCTCCCGGCAGGCGAAGCGGGTCGCCGCGATGAAGATGGGGATCTCGGCGGTGGTGGCGCCGAAGCTGACCACGGCGGTGGCGATCGCCTGGCCGACCTCGAACGCGAGCGCCACCAGTTGGGCGATGAACGCGACCTTCAGCGCCACGGTGATGCCGGCCATCGCGATCAGTCCGGCGCCGATCAGTTCGACGGCAGCGGCGGCGTTCTCCAGGTTGCGACCCGGCCCGTCGGGGGCGTTCCACCACCGCTCGAACGCGTCGATGGACTCGCCGTAGTTGTCGTTCCAGACCTTGCGCGCCGCGGCGTCAGCCTCTTGCGCCTGCGCGCGTAGCTTCGCGCCGTACGAGATCCAGAGCTGGCCGTCGGCATGCAGCTTGTCCTCGTCGGCCTGTGGCCACACCAGGCCAATCCAGCCCAGCGGCTCGGTGAGTTCCGCGGGTAGCTCGATCGACATCGCTAGCGCCCCACTCCGGAGCCGGCGTTGCCGATGCGCGTCGCGGCGGCGGTATCTGCCTGTACGTCCGCGCGGGCCTGCTGGGCGAGGCCGGCAGCCGCGTAGCCGACCTGCTCGACGTGCGAGGCGAGCGACTCCATGGCGTGGCCGAGTACAGCGCTGTAGAGCCCCGCGAACAGCGTGCCCTGCTCGTCACCGCCCCACGGGTTGCCCGAGCCGGTCACCGCTGTCTGCAACTGCTGCAGTTGGGTGGCCATCTGCTCGGCCACGGTGGCGAGCCGGGAACCTGCCTGCGCCAGAGACTCGGGATCGATATCGACGCTGCCGCTCACCAGGGGTTGCCCGCCCGGCGCGACAGGTCGTACAGGGCGGCGGAGAATTCGTTCATCCGCCGCTCCGCCGACGCGTTCACCTCATCGAGGGTTGCCGCCAGCGCTTCACGGGAGGGCATCCGTGCCGCCACCCGGCCGGTGATCTCCTCAACCTGGGAACGGGCCGACGCCTGGGCCTGCCGCAGCGCGGTCTTCACCGCTTCGGCCAGTTCCGATGCCGGTAGCCGCATGGCCCGCGGATCCAACGTCACGTCCAGGACCTGACCGCCGCCGTCGACCTCCACGGCAACCAGCCCGTCGGCCGCCTCACCCGAGGCCCTGACCGACTCCCACTCCTCCGGCGACCATGAGGTATCCACGCCTACCCCTTCCCGCGTAGCCGTCTCGCCTGCCTGGCCAACACGGTAGCGGGGAACTGATCAATACAACATCCGCTGGGACCTGTAGGAGCCAGGCCTGGCTCCTACAGGAATGCCTGCTTTGCCCACCGGCTCGGATTGAGCGTCATGACCTTGTACGGGCAATTGCGGTCGGTCAGCAGCGTGTACGCCTGCTGTGCCCGTTCGGCCGCGTCCTGGCTAATGAGGGTGATAGGTGGTTCAAACGAAAGCAGTTGTCGGGCGCAACGGTCCGTGGCGAGACTGCGGGTATGACCTCAATGCGCTGGCAGATGG
>JAOPWA010000420.1 GCA_025965915.1 Dactylosporangium sp.
CACCCGAACTGGCCAGAGTCGACCCCGTTCATGTCGCCGGCCTGCACGTCAACGCGTTCTTGGCGTTCCCATCGGGTGACCCGGCCGACACACAGGGCCTGACCGAACCCGAACAGGCCCGCCTTCGGCGGCTGAGCCGCTGGAACAGCGAACGCTCCGGTTACGCCCAGATCCAGGCCACCCGACCACAGACCCTGGCATACGCCCTCGTCGACTCGCCGGTCGGCCAACTGGCCTGGAACACCGAGTGGTTCGACGACTACGGCAACAACATCGGCGCCATCGACCCCGACGCCATCCTCACCAACGTCACGCTGTACTGGCTGACCGGCACCGCCGGATCATCGGCTCGCCTGTACAAGGAGGCCGCCGCCTCCTGGGGACGACACCTCGAACGGTCCGAAGTTCCCACCGGCATCGCGGTCTTCCCCGGCGACTCCACGATCCGACGCTTCGCCGAACGCGAACACACCGTCGTGCACTGGTCGGAGTTCAACCACGGTGGCCATTTCGCCGCGCTGCAGGCACCGCAGTTCCTCATCGAAGACATCCGGCAGTTCTTCCGCCACGTCCGCTGACCCAGGCAGGTCGGCGGCAGGGTCGGACGCGGGCGGGAACGTGCCACTCGCGGCATGAGCGTCGGCTTCAGCCAGGGCTGGCTCTCATCGGGTTTCCGTCTCTTTCGTAAACAGTTGCGACGTGACGGTGTCGGTGAGCCACTGTTGGTAGGTGTCCTCGCTCCAGTCCCGTCCCACCATCAGGCGTTGGTGGTGGTCGCCCGCCATGAGCAGCCACAGGATGTCGACCGCCCGCTCGTGACTGACCGATAGCGGGGCTTTGCTGGCGAGGATGTCGACGAAGGCGCGGGCGCCGACCAGGCGTTGGTCTTCGCTGGCGTTCCATAGCGCGCGTAGGTCGGGGTCGCTGTCGGCGGCCTCGCGCAACACTTCGTTGATCCCGCGTAGCGCCGGCAGAGTCCTGTGATGTGCGCGGTCATGGCGGTTATGGCGGTTATGGCGCCCGCGAGGTCTGGGCTGTCGATGACGTTCTGGACGCTGGGCCGCTGGGCGACCGGCACCGGATCGTCGTCGCCGGCCATGGCCACGTCACGGACGACTTTGAGCATCTCCACCTTGTTGCCGATGGAACTGAACACCGTGGGTTTGCTGACCCCGGCGGCCGCGGCGATCTGGTCGATGCTCGCGGCTGACGGGCGGCAACAGCCCGTCGGCCGGAAATGGCGAGACCGGTCGGGGTCGACCGGGGCGCCGTCAGCTCGCTGGGGTCCATTGCGGGTCACGGCCGAGGTAGCGGAGCAGTTCCGCCGAGGCGCTGTGGTTCTCGCGTGGCTCCAGCGGTGGCGCGTAGGCGCCGTACTGGCGCAGCGGCTCGACGATCGCCCGGGCCACGGGCAGGAGCTGCGCGGCGAGGTCGTCGTCGAGCGGCGACGGCTGACCGGTCGCGACCGCGATGTCCCAGGCGTGGACGCCGGCGTCGAGGGCGGCGGCACCGGCCGCCGTGGCGGCGGGCATGGCACCGTGCGGCAGCGGGGTCGGCGTCGTGCCGGCCGGGTCGAGCGTGGCAAAGGCGGCGGCCGACGCGGTGAGGGTCGGCTCCACCAGCTCAGCGGGGCTGCCGGCCAGGATGCCCGACGGGGTGAACGGGTTTTCCATCGGCCCGCCCTCCCCCGTGATCGACGAGGCGAAGGCGAGCTGGTCCCCCGCCGAGTGCTGGAGGACCTGGGCGACGTTCCACTCCGAGCAGGGGGTCGGACGGCCGAGGTCTGCGGCGGTCAGCGCGGCGGTCGCTTCGCACAGTGCCGCGTGGGCGCGGGCCAGGATCGTCCAAGTGGTGGTCGCAGTCATCGTTTTCTCCTTGATAAGGCCGCACTGGAGCGGGCGGAATCTTACTCTCAACTCCGGAACGGAATGAGCCGTTCCGTTATGTCGACAGTAGCGGAACGTTCCGTTCCGCACAAGTGTTAGTCTGGCGGTGTTGCCGAAACCGCTGACCAGACGGAGAGCGATCATGACAGAGCAGGACGTACAGGACGTTCTCAACGGCCGGCGGGCACAGGCCGCCCGGAACGACCGCGCGATCCTCGCCGCCGCGCGAGAGGTCTTCGTCGCGCAGCCGGATGCCCCCATCGGCGCGGTCGCGCGGGCGGCTGGCGTCGGGATCAGCGCGCTGTACCGGCGCTACCCCAGCAAGGAAGCCCTGCTGGCAACGCTCTGTCTCGACGGGCTACGCCAGTTCGTGGCGATCGCCCACGCGGCGCGCGAGGTGACCGACCCCTGGGAGGGCTTCGTCGGGTTCCTGCGCGGCATCGTCGACGCCGACGTCCACTCCCTCACCGTCTATCTCGCCGGTCGGTTCACGCCCACGCCGGAGCACCGCGCCCTCGCGATGCAGGCGGGTGCGCTCGCGGGCGGGATCCTGCACCGCGCCCAACAGGCCGGCGCCGTCCGCGCCGACATCGAGAGCACCGACCTGCCGATGATCTACGAGCAGATCGCCGCGATCCGTCTCGGCGACGCCGAGCACATCCGTGAGCTGCGCCGGCGCTACCTCGACGTGCACCTCGCCGGCCTGCGTGCCGTGGCGATCTCGCACGGCGAACTGACCGGCGCCGCCCCCACCCAGGCCGAACTCGGCGCCCGCTGGAACAGCACCGCCTAACGCCGCCTCATGCCGGGTCGGGTCCACAGCCGACCCGCCAGCACCGCCAGGCAGCAGACACCGAAGGCCCGAGGGCCGACCAGGGCGATCCGAAACGAGCAGAATCGGTTGTCGGCATCCACCTCGTTCAGGGAATCCGCTCCTGCACCGTCCCGGCAAACGAACGCGGCGAGACCGATGACAACCCCAACAATCGACGCCATCGGGCCGCATCCGAAAGGCCGCTCAACGTGCCCCGGGAAAGTGAACCAGTGCCGGTGTCCAGCTAACGTCCGACCGCGTAGCCCTGAGCGCCGCGCGGGTTCGCCGCGGCCCGCAGTGCCCCGCCGTCCCTGGCAACCGCGCTGAGCCGGCCCAGCGACCACTCGCCTGCCAGGTCCACGTCGTGGCCGCGGCGGCGCAACTCGGCCACGACGGCTGGGTCGAGCCGATCCTCCACGACAAGCACGCCCGTCCTGGCCTCCCGGGGGTAGAACGAGCTCGGGAAGTGCGCCGAGTGGAATGCGGGCGCGTCGATGGCGGCCTGCAGGTTCGGCTCGGCGTGCACGACAGACAGGAAGAAGTTCAGGCTCCATTGGTCCTGCTGGTCTCCGCCAGGGGTACCGAACGCCAGCCACGGACGCCCCTCACGTAGTGCGAACGACGGGGACAGCGTGGTACGCGGTCGGGCGCCGGGCCGCAGCGAGTTGGGCAGGTCGGGTTGCAGCCAGAACATCTGTGCCCGGGTGGTGAGGCAGAAGCCGAGCCCCGGGATCGTGGGTGAACTCTGCAGCCAGCCCCCGCTCGGAGTGGCCGACACCATGTTGCCCCAGCGGTCCGCCACATCGACGTGGCAGGTGTCGCCGCGGGTAAGGCCGTCCACCCGTACGGTCGGCTCGCCAATCACTCCGGCCGCCGCACCGACCGGTCTGGAGACCGGCACCGGGTCGGCTAGCACCGGGGCCCGTCCGCCGGGGCTGCCGGGGCGCAGCTCGAGGCTGGCCGTGTCGGCGATCAGCGCGCGGCGGGCGTCGTTGTAGGCCGGAGAAAGCAGCTCCTCGACCGGTACGGCGGTGTGGCGCGGGTCGCCGTACCAGGCCTCACGGTCGGCGAAGGCGAGCTTGGCGCACTCCACGACGGTGTGCACCCAGTCGGCCGACAGGTGGCCCGCCTGCGACAGGTCGAACCCGGCGAGCAGGGCGAGCTGCTGCAGGAAGACCGGTCCCTGCCCCCATGGGCCGGTCTTGCAGACCGTGTACCCGTGGTAGTCGAAGGTCACCGGCTCCTCCACCGACGGCTCCCACCGGGCCAGGTCGTCGCCGGTGAGCAGGCCGCCGTGCGCCTGGCCGGAGGTGTCCGGCCAGGCGGTGTCGGCACAGAACGCCGCGATCTGCTCGGCGACGAAACCCTCGTACCAGATGTCACGCGCGGCGGTCAGTTGCCCGTCCCGGGTGCCCGACCGCGCCTGCGCCTCGGTGACCAGCCGCGCGTAGGTCGCGGCCAACTCCGGTCGGGTGAACAGGGTGCCGGGGGCGGGCGGCGCGCCGCCGGGCAGCCAGGTCTGAGCCGAGGTGGGCCAGTCGGTACGGAACATCGGGGCGACCGTGGCGATGGTGCTCGTGATCTGCGGCAGCACCGGGATGCCCCGTTCGGCGTAGCCGATGGCGTACTCGAGTACGTCGGCGAGCCGCCAGGTGCCCCACCGCTGCAACATGTGCAGCCAGCCGCCGAACGCTCCCGGTACGGTCGCGGCGAGCAGCCCGGTGCCGGGTACCGCATCCAGTCCCAGGTCGGTGAAACGTTCGATGGTCGCGGCCGCCGGCGCGACGCCCTGCCCGGCGACGACATGGACCCGCTGCTCGTCCTCGCTCCACAGCAGGATCGGCACCTCGCCGCCGGGCCCGTTGAGGTGCGGCTCGACCACCTGCAGCACGAAGCCGGCCGCGGCTGCGGCGTCGAAGGCGTTACCGCCACGTTCCAGCACGCTCATACCCGCCGCCGAGGCGAGCCAGTGGGTGCTGGCGACCATGCCGAAGTCGCCGGTGAGCTCGGGCCGGGTGGTGAGCACTCAGACTCCCTTGCTGGTGAGCAGCGGCCCGCCGGCGGGCGTGACCAGGTGACAGGCCGCCGCGTGGCCGTCGCCGAACAGCGCGGGCGGATCGAGCCGGCAGCGTTCGATCGCGACCGGACAGCGGGTATGGAAATGGCAGCCGGCCGGCGGGTGCGTCGGGCTCGGCGGGTCCCCGCCGAGCACGATGCGCTGCCGGCTGCGCTGGATCGCCGGGTCGGGCACCGGTGCCGCCGACAGCAGGGCCTGGGTGTACGGATGCCGCGGATCGGCGAAGATCTGCTCGCGCGTCCCGGTCTCAACGATCTTTCCGAGGTACATCACCGCGATGCGATCGGCGAGGAACTCCACGACCGACAGGTCATGCGTGATGAACAGGCACGAGAATCCCATGTCGCGTTGCAGATCGGCGACGAGGTTGAGCACGGAGGCCTGTACCGACACGTCCAGCGCACTGACCGGCTCGTCGGCGACGATCAGTTTCGGCTCCAGGATCAGCGCACGGGCCAGCCCGACCCGCTGGCGCTGCCCGCCGGACAGCTCGTGCGGGTAGCGGTGGCGTAGCTCGGCGCGCAGCCCGACCCGCTCCAGCATGGTCGCCACCCGGTCCTGCGCGGCCCGGCCGCGGGCCAGGCGATGCTGGCGCAGCGGTTCGCCGATGATCTGCCCGATGGTCATCCGCGGGTTCAGTGACGAGTACGGGTCCTGGAAGACGATGTGGATGTCGCGGCGTACCGGGCGCATGGCGCGTCGGGAGAGGTGGGTGATGTCGCGGCCGGCGATGTGAACCCTGCCGGCGGTCGGCTCGGTCAGCCGCAGCACGCATTTGGCCACAGTGGACTTTCCGCTCCCGGACTCGCCGACCAGGCCGAGCACCTCGCCATGGCCGATGGCGAGCGACACGCCATCCACCGCGCGTACGACCTGCCGGCCGGAGGTGCGGTAGTGCTTGACCAGATCGGTCACCTCTAGAACGGGCTCGCTCACGCGACCTCCTCCGGATGCAGGCATGCGACGAGGTGGTCCTCGCCTGCCGGCGACAGGACCGGGCGGCGGGCGGCGCAGTCGGCCTCGGCTCGGGGGCAACGCGGCCGGAACGCACATTCCTCGGGATCGGAGTACGGCGCCGGTACCAGGCCCGGAATCTCGGCGAGCCGGAGGCGGCCCTCGCCCATCATCGCGGCGGCGGGCAGCGCACCGAGCAGGCCATTGGTGTAGGGGTGTCGCGGCCGGGCGAAAAGCTCATCGACCGGAGACTGCTCCACGGCCCGACCCGCGTACATCACGACCACCCGGTCGGCGATGTCGGCGACGACACCGAGGTCGTGAGTGATCAGGATGATCGCGGTGCCCAGCCGGTCGCGCAGGTCGCGGAAGATGTCCAGGACGCCGGCCTGGATGGTGACGTCGAGGGCGGTGGTGGGCTCGTCGGCGATGAGCACCTTCGGCGAGCAGGCCACCGCCATCGCGATCATCACGCGTTGGCGCATACCCCCGGACATCTGATGCGGGTACTCCCGGATCCGCCGCACGGCGTCGGGTATGCCGACGAGCCGGAGCAACTCCACCGCGCGATCCCTGGCCGCACGCCGGGACACCTTCTCGTGCCGGCGCAGCACCTCGGCGATCTGGAATCCCACCGGGTATGCCGGGTTCAACGACGTCATCGGCTCCTGGAAGACCATGGACACGTCCCGGCCCCGCACCGCCCGGAGCTCCCGCTCGGTCAGAGCGGTCAACTCCGTGCCGTCGAGCCGGATCGAGCCGGACAACCGGGTGGTCTCCGGTGGCAGCAGTCGCGGGATCGCCATGGCGGTGACCGACTTGCCGCAGCCCGACTCGCCGCACACCGCCAGGATCTCGCCGCGCTCCAGGGTGAGCGAGATCTGTTTGACCGCGTGTACCTCGCCGTCCTCGGTGCTGAAACTGACCGCGAGATCGGTGATCTCGAGCAGGCTCATCGGCCACTCCTGGGGTCCAGTACGTCGCGCAGCCCGTCACCAAGCAGGTTGAAGCCCAGAGTGGCCAGCGCGATCATCACACCCGGCCAGACGGCCAGCCACGGCGCCTGGGCGAGGAACTGCTGCGCGCCGGTCAACATCACGCCCCACGACGGCGTAGGCGGCTGTACGCCAAGGCCGAGGAATGACAGCGTGGCCTCGCCGATGATGGCCGCCGGGATCGCCACGGTTGCCTGGACGATGAGCACGCTGGACGCGTTGGGCAGTACGTACCGGAACAGGATGGCCGCGTCGCCGGCGCCGTCGGCCACCGCCGCTGACACGAAGTCCATCTCGCGGATGGCGAGCGTCTCGCCGCGGGTGATCCGGATGATGCCCGGTACCTGCGACACCGCCAGCGCGATCACCACGTTGCGCAGCGAGGGCCCCAGGATCGCGGCCATACCCACCGCGAAGACCAGGAACGGGAACGCCAGTACGACATCGACCAGGCGCATGACCACCGGGTCGAGCCAGCGCCGGTAGAAGCCGGCGACTAGACCGATGGGTACGCCCACCAGCATGGCGAACGCCGTCGAGATCAGGCCGGCCTGCAGCGACACCCTCGCGCCGTACGCGACCCGGGCCAGCACGTCCCGGCCCAGGTCGTCGGTGCCGAGCAGGTGCCGCCCGCCAGGCGGCTGGAGCACAGCGAGGAAGTCCTGCCGGGCCGGGTCGGTGCACAGCGGCGGCACGACGATCGCCAGCAGCAGGAATCCTATGACGAGGACGAGCCCGGTCATCGCCAGCCCGCGGCGCCGGAACCGCCGCCACACCCGCCCCCACCTGTCCCGTCGGCCGGCGTGCGCCTCCCGTGGGCCGGCGTGCGCTGCCGTCGCGGCGGGTTCGCCGCGCAGCTGCTCAGTCATGACTCGCTCCGGAGAGTCGGACCCGCGGGTTGAGTAGTCCATATGTCACATCCACCAGCAGGTTGACCACGATGTACCCCACGACCGTGACCAGCACGACCGCCTGGATGACCGGGTAGTTGCGGGTGAGTACGGCGTCGACGGTGAGCTTGCCGAAGCCAGGGATCACGAAGATCTGTTCGGTGACCACCGCGCCGCTGATCAGCGCGCCGAGTTGGAGACCGAGCACCGTGACCACCGTCGTCAGGCTGTTGCGCAGCGCGTGAACGCCGATCACGCGGAGACCGGACAGGCCCTTCGCCCTGGCGGTCCGGACGTAGTCGCTGGAGAGCTGGGTCAGCATCGCCGAGCGGGTCTGTCGCATGAGGACAGCGGCGAAGCCGGTGCCGAGCACCAGCGCCGGCAGGAGCATGCGACGCAGGTTCTCCGCCGGGTCGACGCCGAACGGCACGTACCCGGATGCCGGCAGCGCCCGCAGCTGAACCGCGAAGACCAGCACCGCCAGCAGGCCGAGCCAGAAGTGTGGGACGGACAGTCCGACCAACCCGAAGCCGGTCGCCACGTAGTCTGCGGCGCGTCCCCGGCGCACCGCGGCAATGGTGCCGGCCACCAGCCCGATCAGAACCGCCACCACCATCGCCAGCGCGGCCAGCTCAAGGGTGATTGGCAGCCGGTCCAGCAGGATCTGGCCGACCGGCAGCCGGTCCTGGGTGGACCGGCCGAAGTTGCCCGACAGCACCTGCCCGACGTAGTCGACATACTGCACGGGCAACGGACGGTCCAGCCCGTACTGGTGCCGGATCTGCGCGATGAGCTCAGGAGTGGTCCCCTCCCCGGCGAGGGCGACCGCGGGGTCGCCGGGAAGGGCGCGCACGCCGAGGAACACCAGGACACTCGCGACAAGCGCCACCACGAGGGCCGCCCCGGTGCGCCGCAGGATGAACCAGCCCATGGGTCAGGCCGCGTAGCCGGCGGTCGTGAAGCGCGGGATGCCATCGGCGTAGTACCGGATGCCGGCGATGGTCCCAGCGGTGCCGAGGAAGTAGCGCTCGTGGTACAGGTAGATCACGCCGCGCTGCTGGAGCTCCTGGTTGATCGCCGCGGTGTACAGGTCGCGCCGTTTGGCCACGTCGGTGGTGGACGCTGCCTGCTTGACCGCGTCGTCGATGACCGGGTCGTGCAGGCCGCCGTAGTTGTTCGAGCCGCCCGTGGTGATCTGGCCGTTGATGTTTCCGTCGGGGTCGATCCGGCCGGACCACCCGACCAGGATGGCGTCGAACTTGCCGTCCCGGGCCTGGTTGAGCGAGGTGACGAACTCGGTGGGCTGCACTTTGACGTCGAAGCCGGCCTCCTTGGCCATGCCCTGGATGACCTCGCCCAGCCGCTGGCTGGTCGCGTTCGCGGTGACCAGCATCGTCACCGGCACGGGTGTCTTCACTCCGGACCCGGCCACCAATTGCTTGGCCTTGGCGAGGTCCGGCTTCGGGCAGCTCAGATCGGTCTGGCGGAACTGGCTGCTGGCGGGCAGCGGCGAGCAGTCCGGCTTGTACAGGCCGTTGAAGACGACCTTGTTGATCGCATCGCGGTCGAGCGAGAGCTCGAACGCCTCGCGTAGCTGCGGGCTCTGGGCCAGTGGCGTGCCGACCGTGCCGGGGGCCTTGTCGACGCCGGTCACGTTGGACAGGTTGATCGTGATGGTCTGGAAGCCCAGGCCGCCACCGGCGAGTACCTTCAGCTTGGGATCGGACTGCAGCGACGGCACGTCACTGGTGGCGACCCGCTCGGCCACCTGGATGTCGCCGGAGCGGAGGTTGGCAGCGCGGACGTTCGGATCGGTGATGATCCGGTAGATGATCTTGTCCAACTTGACCTTGTCACGGTCGTAGTACTTGTCGGACTTCTGCACCACGATCTCGCTGCCCGACGTGCGGCTGACGAACGAGAACGGGCCGACGCAGACGGGGTGAGCGCCGAAGTTGTCGCCCTCACTGTCCAGCGCGGCCGGCGACATGATCATGCCGGCACGGTCGGCCAGCTGCGCGGTCAGCGGCGCGAACGGACGGGACAGCGTCAGTCGAACCGTGCCGGGGTCCACGACCGCCACATCGGTCACCGCACTGAGATCGCTCTTCCGCGCGGAGCCCGGCTTCGTACGGTGCCGGTCGAGCGACTTCTTGACCGACGCGGCGTCCAGCGGCGCCCCGTCGTTGAACAGCACACCACTGCGCAGCTTGATCGTGACGGTCTTGCCATCCGCGCCGACCTCGGGCTGTCCAGCGGCCAACTGCGGAACGAGCTTGAGGTCCGCATCGATGTCGTAGAGCTTCTGGCACATGCTCGCGAACACCTCGCGGCCGACGAACGTGTTGGCGGTGGTCGGGTCCAGCGCATCGGCATCCTCGGACAACGCCACCACGAGCGTGCCGCCAGCCTTGACGGGGCGGTTGTCTACGGCGGCGCCGGTAGGGGCGGCCGTGACCGCGTTGCCGCCGGATCCGGAACAGCCGGCGAGCACCAGCGGCGCCATCGCAGCGAGCATTACTATGGCCTGGCGGACACGCATCAATTGCCTCCTCGGAGGTTCGTCTCGTGCTCGGTGGCGGGGCCTGGCGGCGGATCCCATCCGGCCTTCATCAAGTCGTGGGGACGCGAGGGCGTGCAGTCACCGGGACTGCTGGTCAGGGTCGGTCAATGGCGGCGTGGACGGTGGGAGCTTCCGTGCCTTGGTGGCTTGTTCGAAACCGAAGGCGATCTTGATCAACTGCGGTTCACTCCACGGCCGGGCGAGGCCGGTTGGGCGGCTGCCATGGCCGCGCACCCGGCCGTGGTGGGCAGGTCGGCCGTGTCGTAGTTGTCCTTGAGCACGACCGGAATACCGTGCAACGGTCCGACGAAGCCGGACTTCCGGAATTTCCGGTCCAGCTCGTCAGCGTCCTGCGATGCTCGCGGACTCAGTTGCAGTATGGCGTTGAGTGCGGGCCCCTGCTGGTCATAGGCCGCGATTCGATCCAGGTACCGCTGCACCAGGTCACGACAGCTCAGTCGCCCTGACCGCATTGCCCGGTGGATATCACTGATGGACGCGTCCATCAGTTCGAATTCCATTTTAGACAGAGATGCGACCGGTCGGTCGCTGGTGGGGGCGCCGGTTACCCCGACGACTCCCATTGCACCGACCGCGCCTAGGAAACTGCGCCTGGGCAAGGCCATTGAACGCCGCCCTCCCCTAGCTTCTCTTGATCTAAAACCGTGCGGGGGACGCTATAAGTGGTTGATTACGCAAAAATTTCGACCTCGGGTCGAGACGTGTCTGAATCGGACGCGTGAGACGTCCACCACGGGACGTCTCGCACCGTTCGCGCACCCCGCGTTGGAAAATTTCGGTTTGAGTTCTACGGCGGGTAATGCCGGCACGACAGCGGCAACGTGTCACGAGCCGTCGATCCACCCGTCACGGGTCTGGGTGATGGTGGTACGCAGCCGAAGTTGGTCGCTCGCCGCGCTGTGCCCTAGCCCGCGGCGGCGGACGCCTGCGGAGGGGAGGCGCCTGCGGACGGGCTGGGCTTGGGTTTGGGACAGTTCTCCGGCTGACAGGACGGTTTCGGGGTCGGGTGGGTGCGGCTCGGCGCCGGGCCGCCCGGCGGCGCTGTCGATGGGCGCGATGGCGTGGCGGGCAGGGCCGGCTGTGTCGGGACGACCTTCGCCGACGGTGTGTCGTCCGGGAACTTCGGGGCACCGAACCGGTACTGGTTCTTGTCCAGCTTCATCGCGGCGGTCGCGGCGACCATGAACTGCTGCCAAATCGGCGCCGCGTGGCTCGCCCCGTAGACCTCGTGGCTACCAGCCTTCGTGATCAGCGGCTTGCCGTCGGTGGTACCGAGCCAGACCGCCGCGGCCAGGGTCCGGGTGTACCCGACCATCCAGGTGTGCGCGTTGTCCGTCATGCTGGTGCCTGACTGCCAGGTACCTGTCTTGCCGGCCACGTCCCAGCCGTTGTTCAGCTTGGCCGCCTCCACCTGACGCAGTGTCCAGTTCAGCTCGTTGATCTGCTCCTGACCCAGCCCGATATCGGTCGCGCCGAGCTTTTCGGTGTAGACCTGCTGGTCCCGCCGGATCACTGACCTGACGAAGTGCGTTTGGGCCCGTTTACCAACGGCCGCGAATGTGGCCATGCCGTTGGCGTGGTCGAGCACGCTGATCCCGTACTGGCCGATGCCCAGCTCGGTGGAGAAGTTCGACATGACATCCTTACCCGACCGGCCCCGCAGGTCGATCCGGGCCGGGCTGGCAGCGCCCTTCGGGTCGGCCCACATGGAGTCCACACCGGCCTTCGCCGCCATGTCGAGCACGTTGGCGGCGCCCAGGTGCTCGGTGAGGTCGAAGAAGGGGACGTTCAGCGAGGCGACCGTTGCCTGCCACAGCGCGCAGTCCGGCTGGCATGCGGCGCTGCTGGCGTTGCGCACCGGCCCGGCGGGGGTACCCTCGGTCCGGCCGCTCGCCGGGAACTCCTTGGTCGGCGGGGAGTCCCAGTGCGATTTCACGGACACCTTCTGCCGCAACGCCTCCGCCAGGTCGTAGACCTTGAACGACGAGCCGGGCGGATGCTGGCCGAAGCCGCGCGGGTCGCCGGCCTCGTCGTAGTACCAGCCGGCATAGTCGGCACCGGCGCCCTCGCTGCCGCCGTAGTAGGCCAGCACCCGTCCGGTACCGGGTTCGACTGCCACCAACGCGGCCTGCCAGTCGGCCGGCTGTCCCTGGTCGGCCTGCGGCGCGGTCAGGCGCCGGATGTCGGCGGCCGCCTCCGCGGCGTCCTGCACCTGCTTGTCGATGGTGGTGATGATCCGGAAGCCGCCGTTGGCGATGTAGTCCTTCGGCTTACCCCGGAACGCGTCGGTCTGGCGAAGCTCGCTCAGCACGTGGTTGACGGCCACGCCGGTCGGCCTGTCCAGGCCGGACCGGTATGCGTCCGGGTTGTAGTCGATGACGGTGTCCGGGTACTGGAGCTGGTCGGCCTGCGCCCCGGTGAGGTAGTGCAGCTTGAGCATGCTCTCGCGGACGTAGCTCCACCGCTCCTTAGAGTTCTGTAGTGCCAGTGCGCCGCGCTTGGGGTCGTATCCCGGATGCCCGTCCGGATCGTCGGGGTCCGGCTCGGGTTGCTTGACCATCGACACCAGCACCATGGCCTCGGCGACTGTGAGCTGCTGGGCGACCGGTGCGTTCCGGTTGGCCGTCTTGCCGAAATAGGCCTGTGCGGCGGCCTCGATGCCGTGAGCGCCCCGGCCGAACGGCACCGAGTTGAGGTAGAACTCCAGGATCTGGGATTTGGCGTACTTGCGGTCGAGCTTCCACGCCATCACCGCCTCGCGCATCTTCCGCGAGTATGTGACGCCCTTGAGGTTGGCGGCGAGCCGGGCGTACTGCTGGGTGATGGTCGATGCTCCCTGGGTTGGGCCGCCGGTCAGGTTGTTCCACGCGGCCCTCAGTACACCGGTGAAATCGATCCCCTTGTTGGTCCAGAAACTCTGGTCCTCGGCCGCCACCATGCTCTGCTTGACGGCGTCGTTCATGTCGGTGAAGGACAAGATGGTGCGGTTCTGCGCGCCCATCCGAGCCATCGGGGTGCTGCCGTCGGAGTAGTAGACGGTCGTGGCCTGCGGCAGTTCGAGCTGTGCCGGGGTCGGCACACTGTCCACGTAGTACATTCCGGTGACCGCGCCGGCCCCCATCAGCAGTAGCACCGACGCCAGCGCCGCGAGCAGCCTGCCTCGCCTGGACATGCGGCGCGGCGCCTCCTTAGCCGCCCGTCGCCCGCTTGCATCGACGAGACGGCCGGGCGTGGCCGGGCCGGCCGACCCGTTGGACAGAGTCTGCGCGGCGACCGGCTCAGCCGCGACAGGCCGGACTTGCCCAAGCCGGGACACCCCAGCCTCCACGCGCCCGCCGTCCTTCACCGGGCGGGCGGGCACGCCGCGATCACCATCGGAGTTCACAGGTCATCGATTCCCGATCCCGTCCTGCGCGAAACGCACCCGGGCCGCGGCGAACGAGCCGGACCGCGGCGCGGCCGAGTTGACCGCCCAGATCAGCGCGGTGCATGCCGAGTCGAAGGGCCCCTACGGCGCCCCGCGTATCCACGCCGAGCTGCGTGGTCGGGGCCGCCGACACGGCCGCAAACGAGTGGCCCGGCTGATGCGCTGCGCCGGGGTGCGCGGCCAGACACCGAAGCGGTGGAAGACCACGACGATCCCGGACCCGACCGCGACTGAGTGGGCCGACTTGAACCGCCGCGACTTCGCCGCCGACGCCACGAAGGTGAACGCCCGCTGGTGCGGCGACATCACGTACCTCAACACGTGGGAAGGGTGGCTGTATCTGGCCACCGTCATCGACATCACCTCCCGCCGGGTGGTCGGCTTGGCCACCGCTGATCACCTGCGCACCGACCTGGTCGACCAGGCCCTACGCAACGCCGTCACCCACCGCCGCCCCGCCCGCGGAGTGGTCTTCCACTCCGACAGGGGCTGCCAAGGCGGATTCAACCGATCGTCGCAACACGAGGTTGTTGGAGCAATCGTAGGTGTTCGGCGAGGGCTTCGGCTGGTGTCTTCCAGCCGAGAGTTTTCCGGGGCCGGCTGTTGAGCGCATGGGCGACGGCGTTGATCTCGTCGGCGCTCCATCTGGAAAGGTCGGTGCCTTTCGGGAAGTACTGCCGCAGCAGCCCGTTGGTGTTCTCGTTGGTGCCGCGTTGCCAAGGGCTATGCGGGTCGGCGAAAAACACCGGGACGCCGGTCTCGACCGTGAAGCGTGCATGCGCAGACAACTCCTTGCCGCGGTCCCACGTCAGCGACCTGCGCAGTTGCTCGGGCAGTTTGGTGATCGTCTCGGCGAGGGCTTTGCTCATCGTGATCGCCCCATATCCGGCGAGAGCAGGACCGTTCTTCGTCCGCGGGATCACACCCCAGCCGGCCTCACGAGGCAGGTGAATCAGCATCGTGAACCTCGTCGTCCGCTCGACCAGTGTCCCGATCGCGGAGCGCTGCAACCCGATGATCAGATCCCCTTCCCAGTGCCCGGGGACGGCTCGGTCCGCGACTTCAGCGGGCCGTTCACTGATCAGCGTGTCGCTCGTGATGTGCGCCCACGCGCGTTGCTTCGCACGTGCTCGAGGAACACGAAGTGCCCGGGCGGTCCGCAAGCAGGTGACGAGTTCGCGTTTGAGGGCGCCGCGACTCTGGACATAGAGCGCCTGGTAGATCGCCTCGTGGCTGATGCGCATGGATTCATCCTCCGGGAACTCGGCCCTGAGCCTGCGGGAGATCTGCTCCGGGCTCCATCCGATAGTCCATGCCCGATCGCCCCGGTGGGGCTTGTTCCGGCCCTTCCACTGCGGGCCCTGCGGTCCCGCAACCGGCCGGCCGGCCGCTGTCCGGATCACGCCCGCAAGCCGTTGCTGGACGTACTCTCGGAGCCGATCATTCATGAGCAGCTTCGCGGTCTTCGGCCGGCGGGCTCGGCGCTCAGCATGCCACTGCGCAGTCGAAGCCTTGTAGTCCAACCGGTACGTCCTGGTCGAGGCGTTGCGCCGCAACTCCCGCGAGATCGTCGACGGGTCTCGGCCGAGCTGGCGTGCGATCTCACGAACGCTCATGCCCTGCGCCCGCGACAGAGCGATGTCTTCACGTTCGCTGAACGACAGATAGCGGCCCGACACCGTCGGCGGCAACGCAGGATTCACGCCGCCAGCGTGCCGGAACCACCGGAACCCGACCGGCGACGACACGCCCGCCGCCGCGGCCGCGTCCTCGGTCATCACACCGCGACTGATCGCAGCCCAGAACTTGACCCGGTCCTCACGCCACGCCACCGTCGGTCGACCCGGCGAGGGAACCTGACCCCGATACTGCCGAACCCGCTTCTGCCCCGGGCCACTGCCCATCGCTTCACCTTTCCGACAAGGTGTTGCGACGACCGGTTGAATCCGCCCAATACACCAGCAGCCAGTACGCCCGTCTCGCCGGCCGGCTGGGCGTCACGCTGTCGGTCGGGCGCACCGGCCAGTGCTGGGACAACGCCCTGGCCGAGTCGTTTTTGCCACCCTCAAACGGGAGCTCATCAACACCCGCACCTGGCCGACCCGAGCCGCCGCCCACCGCGCGATCTTCGAATACATCGAAAGCTGGTACAACCTGCGCCGGCTTCACAGCGCCCTCGACTACCGCAGCCCGCCGACTACGAAACCGACCACGAGCTCACCGCTCAAGTAGCCTGACCACCACAGCGACCCTGTCCGTCAAAGCTGGGTAACCCCACGAGGCCTGCCCTCCCTGCCAGCGGCAGGGTAGACGTCACGGGACGTCGATGAGCTAGACACCGGGTGCTACGCCGGCACCTCCGGCCTGGCCGGGCCGCGACGAAGGCCCAGATGCTGCCCGCGTCGATGAAGACCAGGCCCCGGATGTCGACGGCGATCCGGGCAGGCCGCCGGGCCGCCGCGTCGAAGAGCACATCGCGGAGCTGATCTGCGGTGGTGGCGTCGGCTT
>JAOPWA010000427.1 GCA_025965915.1 Dactylosporangium sp.
AATGGGTCCGCTCGCTGCGGCCGGACGTCAGATCGGTGCTGAGCGCTGCGGAGTGCCGGCGTGACCGTGCTGGCGGAGTCCCCCGCGCCGGCCGTAGCCAGCCGCCTCGAGGTCGACATCCTGATCGTCGGAGCCGGACCTGCCGGCCTGTACGGCGCCTACTACGCCGGCTTCCGGGGTCTGCGGGTCGCGGTCATGGATGTCCTGCCGCAGCCCGGTGGTCAGATCAGCGCCATGTACCCGGAAAAGGCGATCTTCGACATCGCCGGCCTGCCATCGGTACGCGGCCGGGACCTAGTCGACAACCTGCTCGCCCAGGCCGCACCATACGACCCGGTCTACCTCCTCGGCCACCAGGCCGCCGAACTGTGCTACGACGCCGACGGCCTGCCCCTGGTACGAAGCGACCAGGGCACCCTCGTACGCGCCGGCGCGGTCGTCATCACCGGCGGCATCGGGACCTTCACCCCGCGGCCCCTGCCGGCCGCGGCCGGATACGAAGGCCGTGGGCTGGTCTACTTCGTGCCGCGGCTTGCCGACCACGCCGGCCGCGACATCGTGATCGTCGGCGGCGGTGACAGCGCCTTCGACTGGGCTGCAAGCCTTCAGCCGCTGGCCCGTTCGGTGACTCTGGTACACCGACGCGACCGATTCCGGGCGCACCGAGCGACCGTGGAGAACGTACGCGCGAGCGGTGTGGAGATCCTCGTCAACAGCGAGGTGACCGCGGTTCGCGGCAACGACTGGGTCAGCGCGGTCGAGGTCAGATGCCAAGGCGTAACCCGCGAACTGCCGACCCAGACGATCGTCGCGGCGCTGGGCTTCACCGCCGACATCGGGCCGCTACTGCGCTGGGGGCTGGCCGTCGACTCCCGGCGTCTGGTCGTTGACTCCCGGATGGCCACCAACCTGCCGCGGGTGTTCGCCGCTGGCGACATCACCGAGTACCCGGGCAAGGTCCGACTGATCGCGGTCGGGTTCGGCGAGGTCGCGACGGCGGTCAACAACGCTGCGATCGTCATCGACCCACAGGCCGAACTCTTCCCCGGTCATTCCACAGAAAGAGAGAGCTGAGATGGCGTTCGTCATCGGCGAGCCGTGTATCGACGTCATGGACCGGTCGTGCTTCGAGGAGTGCCCGGTCGACTGCATTTACGAGGGCGAGCGGAAGCTCTACATCCACCCGACCGAGTGCATCGACTGCGGCGCCTGCGAGGTGGTCTGCCCGGTAGAGGCAATCACGACTGACCGGCGCGCGGACGTCACGTTCAAGCTCGACAACCGGCGGTTCTTCGATGAGCCGCTGCCGGGCCGCGACGAGCCGCTGGGGCCGCCGGGCGGGGCGGCGTCGGTCGGCGCGCTGGGCGTCGACACCCCGCTGGTCTCCTCGTACGTGCCGGCCAGCTGACATGGCCGGCGTGAACGGACTGAGGGTGGGACTTCGTATCCCGCCCTGTGCACCGGTGGACGAGGTGGCCGATGCCGCACGGCAGGCGGAGAAACTCGGCTTCGACGACGTGTGGATGCCCGATTCGCAGACTCTGTGGCGGGACGCCTACGTCGCCCTTGCCGGCGCGGCCGTGCGCACCGAGCGGATCCGGCTCGGGACCGCCGTCACCAACCTCGTCACTCGGCATCCCAGCGTGATCGCTGGCGCCGCCCGTACCGTCGCGGAACTCGCCCGGGACAGGTTCGTGCTCGGCATCGGCGTCGGCAACAGCTCCGTCGAGCCGGTCGGCCTGCGCCCGTCGACCTCGACCAAACTGCGCACCGGGGTGGTGGAGCTGCGTGAGGCCGCGCCCGGGATCCCGATCCACATCGCCGCCACCGGCCCACGCAACCTCGCCATCGCCGGGGAGTTCGGCGACGGCGTCATTCTGCTGGCCGGCGCGTCGCAGCCGCTTGTCACCGCCGCGTTGGAGCGGATCACGACCGCAGCCTCTGGTCGCGCCCTTCCGGAGGTCACCGTCTCGGCCTACTGTCAGGTCACCGACGACATCGAGCGCGACGCCCAAGCGCTGAAGCCGGTGTGTGCGGAGTTGGCGCGCCGCGGAGGAGGCGCCGCGCTCGCGGCGGTCGGCATCGACGTCAACGTACCGGCGCATATTCCGGATGTACATCCGGACCTGTTGCACGCCATGGACTGGCAGCACGCCGTCGCGGTCGCTTCGGCCTGGATCAGTGACGCCGATGCGGTGCGCTTCGCCCAGGAGTTCTGTCTCTACGGCACGACGGACGAGATCGTGTCCCGCCTGGATGGGCTGCGCGCACTCGGCGTCAGCGGCGTGCTGCTCCAGCACGTCGGCTCGTACACGCTGCCATACCCGCTGATGGAGGCGCTCGGGGAGGTCCTGGAATGACCAGGTGACCAGGCCGCTCCGGACGCAGTGCTGTTCCAATGAATTCGCGCCCATCGGCCGGTCTGGAGGCCGGATGGCAGAAAGGAGCTCGGTGTCGGTCATGCCCATCTCACATTCGGCACGGAACGTCCGGCATGAGACTGCGACCGACGATCCGCTGGCCGAGGTGATGAACCGAGCCCGCGCGCTGATCGGCATTTGGGAAGCCAAGGATCTCGGAGCGGCGACAGTGCGCGACCTGTGCCGCTATGCCGCGGCTCTCGGCGATGTCGGCTATCTTGAGCGGGCGCGGCGGGACGCTACAGCCGGCCGCCCTGTTGCGGCACCCCCTATGTATCTGTCCTCAATTCTGAGCTGGGAGGACGGGCCGGTCGAAAACGATTTGCATGCGGATGGACTGACTGCGGCCGAATCGCCTTGTACACAGGGGTTACCTGTCAGTCAGGTCCACGGTGGGCAGTCGGTGCGTCTCGGCCGTCAGCTGTACGCAGGGCAGCAGGTGCGGGCCGAGCGGGCGGTGACCTCCGCCGAACGCAAGCAGGGGCGGTCCGGTCCCTTCGTGGTCCTCGGATTGACAACCCGCTTTCTCTGCCAGGATGGCGTCGAGTTCGCAGTTGTCGACGAGACGATCATCGTACGGGAACACCCTCTCTCGCAGAGGGTCCGATAATGCCTGCCCCCATAGCCGGCCAGCAGTGCCCAAGTCGGCGCTACCGCCACAGTGTGATCCAACTGTTCCGGTTCAGTGCGGTGTCGTGGAACTCCCACCGGATCCACTACGACGGCGAATTCGCCCGATCGGAGGGCCACGGAGGCGTAGTTGTCCAGTCGACGCTGCACGGTGAAATGCTCGTCCGGTACGCGCTCGAGTGGGCCGGGCCCGGAAGCGAGTTCCTGACTGTCTCTTGGCGCAACGCCGCTACCGCGCTTGCCGAGGCTCCCCTGGTCTGGACGGGCACCGTCCGCGAGGTAGCCGACGCAGGTGAAGGGTGGCGGGTCACGCTGGACACGAGCGTAAGCGGAGAAGACGGGATCGTGTACGCCAGCGGGACCGTAGTGCTCGTTCAGCCGCGGTGAAAGATCCCCAACAGGCCAGCGTCGACGCTGTTACATCAAACGATCTTCAAGGTCACTGACCGCAGGACACCTTTTTAGGCCAAATTCATCCGCTTAACTGCCACCCAGCGGGCCGAGCGCCGCTATGACGGTCGGCCCTGCCCCTGCCGAAAACCCATCCGCCCTGGTGAGAGCTGGCGTACCGGGTGTCGGGAATCTTGGCGCCAGTTTCGTGCGCTGGACTCTCACGCAGCCGGTGACCGCCACGGCATGGTGGGCTGCCGTGCTGCTGCGACTGGCGTACCTGGGCGTGACGAACGCGTTCGCCGTGCTGCGCCTACTACCCATGAACAACCGGGACAAGGACGTGGAGATCCTTGCCCTGCGCCATCAGATCACCGTGCTGGAACGCCAGCTGGGCACCGAGAAGGTGCGCTTCGACGCAGGCGATCGGGCGTTCCTGGCGGCCCTGCTGCACCGGCTGCCGCGCGACGTGCTGCGTCGAGTGAGGCTGCTGGTGCGCCCGGACACGGTGCTGCGCTGGCACCGCGACCTGCTCGCCCACCGGCACGCTGCCGGCTCCCGGCCGAAACGCCCCGGACGTCCGCGGACCGTGCGTTGCGTGCGCGCCCTGGTGCTGCGCCTGGCACGGGAGAACCCCAGCTGGGGGTATCGCCGGATCCACGGCGAACTGCTGGTCCTGGGCGTGAAGGTGGCCGCGTCGACAGTGTGGGAGATCTTGACCGAGGCCGGGATCGACCCGGCGCCTGAGCGGGCGGCCAGCTGCTGGGCCGGCTTCCTGCGCTCCCAGGCCGACGCCCTGCTGGCCTGCGACTTCTTCGAGACGGTCACCCTGGCCGGGACGCGGATGTACGTGTTCGCGGTGATCGAGCACGCCAGCCGCCGGATCCGGGTCCTGGGTGCCACCGCGCACCCGACCGCCTCGTGGGTGACCCAGGCCGCGAAGAATCTCGTCATAGACCTTGAGGACACCGGCTGCCCGGCACGCTCCCTGATCCGCGACCGGGACGGCAAGTTCCCCGAGTTGTTCGATACCGTCCTCGCCGACTCGGGCATCGACGTCGTCCTCAGCGGTATCCGTATGCCGAGAATGAACTCGATCACGGAACGGTGGGTACAGACCTGCCGCCGCGAACTGTTGGACCGCAGCTTGATCTGGAACCAGCGGCACCTGCTCCACGCCCTGCGAGAGTTCGAACAGTTCTCCAACGGACACCGGCCCCACCAGGGCATCGCAAACGCACGCCCGCTGCACCCGCTGCCCACCACGATCGCCGACGCGGACGAGATAGCCCGCCTCGACATCCGAAGACGCGATCGCCTCGGCGGCATCCTCCACGAGTACG
>JAOPWA010000450.1 GCA_025965915.1 Dactylosporangium sp.
GAACGCGGAGTACGGCGACTTCGTAGGCCTCGACGACCTGTGGACCGAACGGCCCGAGGTGGTACGCGGGATGACGGCCATCTACTCCAGCTGGATCGGTCGGGCCGGGATCGACGGATACCGCATCGACACCGTCAAGCACGTAGACCTGCCGTTCTGGCCGCAGTTCAACGCCGGCATCCAGCAGGCCGCGCGCAACGCCGGCAAGCCCGACTTCTTCATGTTCGGCGAGGTCTTCAGCGGCGACCCCGAGGTGGACTCCACGTACGTGCGCCGGGGCCGGCTGCCGGCCACCCTCGACTTCCCGTTCCAGGCCGCTGCCAGCGGGTACGTGGCGCGCGGCGGGTCGGCGGCCGACCTGGCCACGGTCTACGCGGGCGACGACCTGTACACGACCAGCGGCACCGACGCCGGCCGGCTGCCCACCTTCCTCGGCAACCACGACATGGGTCGCATCGGCTCGTTCATCCAGGCGGCCGGCGGTGACAAGGCGACCCAACTGGGCAAGGACGTCCTGGCCCACGAGTTGATGTTCCTGACCCGCGGCCAGCCCGTGGTGTACTCCGGCGACGAGCAGGGCTTCACCGGGCCCGGCGGCGACAAGGACGCCCGCCAGGACATGTTCGCCTCCAAGGTGCCCAGCTACCTCGCCGATCCGATGATCGGCACCGACCGTACGCACGCCGTCGACCGGTACGACCCCGGTCACCCGGTCTACCGGGCCATCGCGAAGCTCGCGGAGTTGCGCAAGAACCACCCCGCCCTGCGCGACGGCGTCCAGGTCACCCGGTACGCCGCGAACGGGCCCGGCGTGTTCGCGTTCTCCCGCGTCGACCCGGCCCAGCGCGTCGAGTACGTCGTCGCGGTCAACAACGCCAGCACCGCGCAGACCGCCACGTTCAACACGTACGGGGCCGGCGCGACGTTCGAGCGGCTCTACCCGAGCGCGGGCCAGTCGGTCACCAGCGCGCAGGACAAGAACCTGACCGTCACCGTCCCGGCGCTGTCGGCCGTCGTCTACAAGGCGACCAGGCCCCTCGGGAAGCCGGCCACCGCGCCGACCGTCACGATCACAAAGCCGGCGGCGGGCCAGAAGGTGCCGACCCGCGCCGAGGTCGTCGCCGACGTCGCCGGTGATCCGCTCGCTTCCGTCACCGTCGCGGTACAGGTCGGCGACGGTGCCTGGAAACTGCTCGGCACCGCCACCCACGCCCCGTACCGGGTCTACCACGACCTCGCGGGGCTCGAGGGTGTCACGAAACTGCGCTACAAGGCCGTGGTCCGCGACGGCGCCGGCCACACCGCGACCGCGACCACCACCGCCCTCGTCGGCACGCCATCGGCGACGACCGATCGCGATCACCTCGTCGTGCACTACCAGCGGCCGGCCGGCGACTACGGCGACTGGAGCCTGCAGGCCTCAGGCGACGTCGACCCGGCGTCCCAGCCCACCTCGCCGCAGCCGTTCGCCGGCGAGGACGCCTACGGCCGCTTCGCCTGGGTGAAGCTCAAGTCGGGCGCGCGCAACGTCAGCGTCCTCGTCGTCGACAAGAGAGGCGGGAAGGACGTCCCGACCGACCGCGGCGTGGACCCCGGTAAGACCGGGGAGATCTGGCTCAAGCAGGGCGACGCAGGCATCTACCAGTCCGACGCGGCCGCCACGAAGAACGTGACCGTCCACTACGGGCGGCCGGATGGGCAGTACGCCGGCTGGGGCCTGCGCCTGTCGGGCGACGGGCTCGCGCCCGGTACGGGGACCGAGCGCCAACCCGATGGCGTCGACAGCTACGGCGCGTACTGGCGGGTGCCGGTCGGCGACCCGACCAGGCCGGTCACCTTCGCCGTGCACAAGGGCGACCTCAAGGATCCGGGGGCGGACCAGTCGGTGATCCCGGCGGCGGCAGGCGACGCCTGGGTCCGCTCGGGGGAGGCGACGGTCCATCCGACGCGCGCCGCCGCCGAGCACACGGCGGTGCTGCACTACCGCCGCCCGGCCGGCGACTACGCGGGGTGGGGTCTGCACCTGTGGACCGGCGCGGCGACGCCGACCGACTGGGGGGCGCCGCTGCAACCGGCCGGGCAGGACGCGTACGGCGCGATCTTCCGGGTGCCACTCGCCGACGGTGCGAAGAGCCTCAACTACATCCTCCACAATGGAGATACCAAGGACCTTCCGGCCGACCAGACGCTCGACCTGACCGGGGTGGGCCACGAGCCGTGGCTGCTCGCCGGCCAGCCGGGTTATCTTCTGCCCATGCCTGCCGTGGCGGGACCCGACACCGACACCACCAAGGCGAGAGCCCAGTGGATCGACCGGGACACCGTGCTGTGGAGGACCGGACCGACCGACGGCCGCACCTACGACGTGCGGGGCGCCGGCCAGACGATCCGGCTGCACGCGGTCGTGCTGACCGAGGCGCAGCGGCAGAAGTACCCGCACCTGTGGCAGTACACGGCGCTCCGCGTCGACCCTGCCGACCGGCGCAAGGTCCGCGACGCGCTGCGCGGCCAGGTCATCGTCACCGAGCGGGACGCCGACGGCACGCCCCTGGCCGCGACCTCGGTGCAGCTTGCGGGAGTGCTCGACGACCTGTACTCCGCGGCCACCCGCGCCAAGCTCGGGGCCACCTTCGACGACGGCCGGGCCACGCTCAGCGTCTGGGCGCCCACCGCGCGGACCGTCGCGCTCGAACTGGCCGACACGCCCACCGCGACCCCCCGCGTCGTCGCGATGCGCCGCGACGACGCCACGGGCGTGTGGAGCGCGTCCGGGAACTGGAAGGGCGGGTACTACCGGTACCGGGTGACGGCCTGGCAGCCGGCCGCGCAGAAGGTCGTGACCGCGAGCGTCACCGACCCGTACTCCGTCGACCTGTCCGCCGACTCGACGTTCAGCCGGGTCACCGACCTGAGTGACCGCTCGCTCGCGCCGGCCGGTTGGGGCTCACTCCGCAAGCCCGGAACTCCGGCGTCGAAGATTCAGATCCAGGAGCTCTCGGTACGCGACTTCTCCAGCGCCGACACAGGCGTGCCGGCCGACCACCGGGGCACCTACCTCGCGTTCACCGACGCACAGGCGGCCGGCATGACGCACCTGCGCGCACAGGCACAGGCCGGGCTCACCCACGTACACCTGCTTCCGGTCTTCGACTTCGCGTCGGTGCCGGAGCGCGGGGCCGACCAGGCCAAACCGACCTGCGACCTGGCGGGCCTGCCGCCCGACAGCGACAAGCAGCAGGCGTGTGTCGGTGTGGTCGCAGACAGTGACGCCTACAACTGGGGCTACGACCCGCTGCACTACACCGCGCCGGAGGGCTCCTACGCCACCAACCCCGACCAACGGATTATCGAGTTCCGCCGGATGGTCGGTGGGCTCAACAGCGCCGGGCTGCGGGTCGTGATGGACGTCGTCTACAACCACACCGTCGCGGCCGGCACCGACAAGAACTCGGTCCTCGACCAGGTCGTGCCCGGCTACTACCAGCGGCTGCTCGACGACGGCTCGGTGGCCAACTCGACCTGCTGCGCGAACACCGCTCCCGAGCACGCCATGATGGGCAAGCTCGTGGTCGACTCGGTCGTCACCTGGGCCAAGCAGTACAAGGTGGACGGCTTCCGGTTCGACCTGATGGGCCACCACCCCAAGGACAACATCCTGGCCGTCCGCGCGGCGCTGGACAAGCTCACCCTGGAGCGTGACGGCGTCGACGGCAAGAAGATCTACCTGTACGGCGAGGGCTGGAACTTCGGCGAGGTAGCCGACAACGCCCGGTTTACACAGGCCACGCAGGCAAACATGGCCGGCACCGGCGTCGGTACGTTCAACGACCGGCTGCGCGACGCGGTCCGGGGCGGTGGTCCCTTCGACCCGAACCCCCGGATCCAGGGCTTCGCGAGCGGGCTGCTCACCGACCCGAACGGCGACCCCGCCAACGGCTCGGCGGCCGAGCAGCGGGCCCGCCTGCTTCACTACCAGGACCTGATCAAGGTGGGGCTGACGGGGAACCTGGCGGGGTATCGCTTCATCGACTCCGCCGGCCGCTCCGTGATCGGCGCCCAGGTCGATTACAACGGCTCGCCGGCCGGGTACACCGGCTCGCCCGCCGAGGCGATCACATACGTGGACGCGCACGACAACGAGATCCTCTACGACGCGCTCGCGTACAAGCTGCCCGCGCATACGTCGGCCGCGGACCGGGCGAGGATGCAGGTGCTCGCGCTGTCGACCACCATCCTCGGCCAAGGGGTCGGTTTCAGCACGGTCGGCTCCGACCGGCTCCGCTCCAAGTCCCTGGACCGCAACTCGTTCAACTCCGGCGACTGGTTCAACGCGATCTCCTGGGACTGCCACGCCGGTAACGGCTTCGGCCGCGGGCTTCCACCGGCCGCGGACAACGCTTCCAAGTGGCCCTACGCCAAGCCGCTGCTGGCCGACCCCGCGCTCGTGCCGGACTGCGCGGCGGTGCAGTCGACCACCCGCGGCTACGCCGACCTGCTGCGCATCCGCGACAGCTCGCCGGTGTTCGGCCTCGCGTCGGCCACCGACGTCCAGCGGTCGGTGTCGTTCCCGCTGTCGGGCCCGGGGGAGACGCCGGGCGTGATCACGATGACGTTGACCGGCGACCCGCGCTGGAAGTCCATCACCGTCGTCTTCAACGCGACGCCCGGCACCGCGACCCAGACGCTGCCCGGACTGGGTGGCGCCAGGCTGGCGCTGCACCCGGTGCAGGCCGCGTCGGCCGATCCGGTGGTGCGTGGGTCGAGATTCGAGTCGGCCACAGGCACCCTGACCGTACCGGCCCGCACCGTCGCGGTGTTCGTGCAAAGCTGACTTGGCCGGCGACGAATCTCGGGAGGGCGACGATGGAGTACCGAACCCTGGGCGGTACCGGAACGCTCGTGTCCACGCTGTGCCTGGGCACGATGACGTTCGGAGCGGAGACCGACGAGAAGATCTCGCACGAACAGCTCGATCGGTTCATCGAGCGGGGCGGCAACTTCATCGACACCGCCGACGTGTACAGCCGGGGCGCCGCCGAGGAGATCGTGGGGAGCTGGCTGCGCGCACGACCGGGTGCGCGCGAGCGGGTCGTCATCGCGACCAAGGGGCGCTTCCCGATGGGCGACGGGCCCAACGACGCCGGCCTGTCGCGGGTACACCTGTCGCGAGCGCTCGACGCGAGCCTGCGCCGGCTGGGCACCGACGTGATCGACCTGTACCAGGCGCACGCGTGGGACCCGCTGACGCCGATCGAGGAGACCCTACGGTTCTTCGACGACGCCGTACGCGCCGGGAAGATCCGCTACGCGGGCGTGAGCAACTTCACCGGGTGGCAGTTGCAGAAGGCCGCCCTGCTCACCCAGCATCTGAGCCTGGCACCCATCGTGACCTTGCAGCCGCAGTACAACCTGTTGGCTCGCGACATCGAGTGGGAGCTGGTCCCGGTCTGCGTGAACGAGAACATCGGGATCCTGCCGTGGTCACCCCTCGCAGGCGGGTGGCTCACCGGCAAGTACCGGCGCGACGAGGCACCCACGGGCGCCACCCGGCTGGGGGAGAACCCGCAGCGGGGCGTGGAGGCGTACGACCGGCGCAACACCGAGCGCACCTGGCAGGTCCTGGACGCGCTGCGAACCGTGGCGGAGCGGCGCGGGGTGTCGATGGGGGTGATCGCGCTGGCGTGGCTGGTCGACCGGCCGGCTGTCACCTCGGTCATTCTCGGCGCGCGAACGCTGCAGCAGCTCGACGACAACCTGTCCGCGGCCGGCGTACACCTGACCGCGGAAGAGGTCCGGATCCTCGACGGGGCGAGAGCGTCGCTGGTGTCGGACTACCCGTACGGCGAGCCGGGAGTCGCGCAGCGGGACCGCCACGTTCCGTAGGAGGCACCGCCGTAGGAGGATGGTCGGTATGCCTGACAACGTCGCCGCGGTCCTGCACGGCAAGGGTGATCTACGTGTCGGCCCCCACCCCATGCCCGAACTCGGTCTGCGCGACGTGCTCGTCGAGGTCCGCTCGGTCGGCGTCTGCGGCTCCGACGTGCACTACTACGAGCACGGCCGGATCGGCGACTACGTGGTCACCGACCCGTTGGTACTCGGGCACGAGAGCGCAGGCGTGATCGTCGACCGCGGCGCCCTGGCCGACCGTCACCCGGTTGGACAGCGGGTGGCCCTCGAACCCGGCGTCCCCTGCGGACGGTGCCGGGAGTGCCGGCACGGCCGGTACAACCTCTGCCCGGACATCGAGTTCTTCGCCACCCCACCGGTCAACGGCGCCCTGGCCCGGTACGTCGCGATCCACCAGGACTTCGCGCACCCCGTGCCGGACGAGCTCAGCGACGACGCCGCCGCGTTGATCGAGCCGCTGTCGGTGGCGATCTGGGCCAACCGCAAAGCGGGCACGACCGTCGGCTCCCGGGTCCTGGTCACCGGTGCCGGCCCGATCGGCGTGCTCGCCGCCCAGGTGGCCCGGGCCGCCGGTGCCGGCCACGTGGCGATCGTCGACGTCAACGCCGACCGGCTGACGAGGGCCGCTCAGCTCGGCGTCGACCAGACCGTCGACGCCCGCGACCGCTCCGACCTGGGGGCGATCGCGCCCGACATCCTCATCGAGTGCACCGGCGTCGCGCCGGTCGTGCGGGCGGGCATTCACGCACTGCGGCCCGGCGGCACCGCGGTACTGGTCGGCATGGGCGCAGACCCGGAGATGCCGCTGCCGGTCGCCCGGATCCAAGGTCGCGAGCTGACGGTCACCGGAACGTTCCGGTACGCCAACACCTACCCGGACGCGATCGCCCTCGCCGCCTCGGGCCGGGTGCCGCTCGACGAGATCGTCGGCGCCCGGCTGCCCCTCGAGCAGGCGGAGGCCGCTCTGCGCATGGGGCACACCGATCCGTCGGTACTCAAGACCGTCGTGATCGTCACCCAACCCGGCTAGCCCACCGAGACGATCACGGCAGGCGCGGACCGGCCTCGCGCTGGGCCGCCAGCCACGCCTCCACCTCGTCGGACGTACGGGGTAGACCGGCCGACAGGTTTCGCGCGCCGGAGGCCGTGACCAGCACGTCGTCCTCGATACGGATGCCGATGCCCCGCAGTTCCGCCGGAACGAGCTCGTCCTCGGGTTGGAAGTACAGGCCGGGCTCGACGGTCAGCACGTACCCCTCTTCCACGGTGCCCTTGCGGTAACGCTCGCTACGGGCCCGGGCGCAGTCGTGCACGTCGAGGCCGAGCATGTGGCCGAAGCCGTGCAGCGTCCAGCGCCGGTACAGCGTCGACTCCGGTGCCATCGCCTCGTCCACGCTGACCGGCAGCACGCCCAGGTCGGCGAGGCCCTCGGCCAGCGCCCGCATGCAGGTCTGGTGGATGTCCTCGAACTTCACGCCGGGCTTCACCGCGTCGATGCCGGCCTGCTGCGAGCGGTACACGATGTCGTAGACCTGCCGCTGCAGCGGTGTGAACCGGCCGTTGACGGGAAGCGTGCGGGTCACGTCGGCGGTGTACAGGTTCCTGTTCTCGACGCCCATGTCCATCAGCAGCAGGTCACCGGGCGTGGTGCGGCCGTCGTTGCGGGTCCAGTGCAGGATCGCGCCGTGCGCTCCGCTGCCGACGATCGAGGAGTACCCGACGTCGTTGCCGTCATGGCGGGCCCGCAGCCCGAACACGCCCTCGAGGAGCCGCTCGCCGACGGAGCGGTCGGCCGGCAGCACCCGTGCCACGTCCTCGAAGCCGCGGACGGTCGCGTCGATCGCGTCCTGCAACTGGGCGATCTCCCACTCGTCCTTGACCAGGCGCAGCTCGGAGATGGTACGGGCGAGTTCGGCGTCGCGGGTGCCGTCGTCGGTGACGCGTACCGCGGCGTCGGTGGCGGCGTCGTACCCGCGCAGCACCCGGGTGCGGCCCGGCGCGAGATCGTCCAGGGCGGCTGGCAGCGTGGCCAGGTCGGCGGTGGCGACGCCCAGCTCGCTGGACTTCTCGGCCAGGGTGTGGCGGCGGCCGATCCACAACTCGCCGTACATGCGGTCGCGGAAGAACTCGTCGGTGTCACGCGGGGAGCGGGGCCGGATGTAGAGGGTGTCGTCGCCGCCGGGGCGCAGGATGAGCACAGCGTCCGGGTCGTGCTCGCCGGTCAGCCAGACGTGATCACTGCCAGGGCGGAACGGGTACTCGGTGTCGTTGGCGCGCACCTTGGCCCGGCCGGACGGGATGATCAGCGTCTCACCCGGGAACGCGCTCGACAGCGCCTCCCGACGTTTCGCGTGGTGGGGCGCCTGGGGGCGCGCAGCCACGTCGAGGGCGCTGTCGCGCCAACCGCTCCGCATGAACTCGACGAAACGCTCTGGAAAGTCGGGATCGTGTGACTCGGTGCCCTCGGCCCGCTGTTCGCCCTGCTCGCTCATGTCCCGACGGTACCGCCGCCATCAGTTCGCCTCGCGTGGCGGTCCCGGGCCGGCGTGACAAGATAACGGCCATGTGCGGTCTGCTCACCTTTGTCAGCGCTCACGGCCGCGCGTCGGCCTGTCGGAACGGAGTCGCCGAGGCGCTCGAGAGCATCCACCACCGGGGTCCGGACGAGACCGGGGTGAACGTCGTCGACGACGACATGGTGTTCGGCTTCAAGCGGCTATCGATCATCGACGTGGAGCACAGCCACCAGCCCCTGGCGTACCCGCCGACCGGTCCGGAGGCGAACCGGTACGTCATCACGTTCAACGGCGAGATCTACAACTACCTGGAGCTGCGCCAGGAGTTGATCCGCGAACACGGCGCCGAGTTCGCCACGACCGGGGACACGGAGGTGATCGTCGCGGCCTACCACTACTGGGGGCCGGCGGCGGTGAGCCGGCTGCGCGGCATGTTCGCGTTCGTGATCTGGGACCGGGCGGCACGCAAGGCGTTCGGCGCCCGCGACCAGTTCGGTATCAAGCCCTTCTTCCACCTGGTCACCTCCGAGGGCATCTTCTTCGCCAGCGAGAAGAAGGCGTTGCTGCCGTTCGCCGCGTCGGCTTCGGCCGGTGACGCCGGGATCGACGGGGCCAGCCTCTCGCACTACCTGACGCTGCAGTACGTGCCCGAGCCGGGCTCGCTGCACCAGGGGATCGGCCGGATCGGCTCCGGGGAGTCGTTCGTGTACACCCCCGGAAGTCCGCTCGCGACGCGGCGCTACTACCAGCCGGAGTTCCGGCCCACCCCGACCGACAATCCGGAGGAGCTTTACAAGCGCATCCGGGAGACGCTGCGCGAGAGCGTACGGGTGCACATGCGCTCCGACGTGCCGGTCGGCGCGTTCCTGTCCAGCGGCATCGACTCCACGGCGGTGGTCGCGCTGGCCCGCGAGTTCAACCCCAACATCCTGACCTTCACCGTCGGATCCGACGTCGAG
The DNA here is from genome assembly GCA_025965915.1 of Dactylosporangium sp. Taxonomy (GTDB): domain Bacteria; phylum Actinomycetota; class Actinomycetes; order Mycobacteriales; family Micromonosporaceae; genus Planosporangium. The sequence continues at coordinate 9,386 of JAOPWA010000450.1, forward strand.
GGGTACTCCGAGGTCGACGTGGCGCAGGAGTCGGCCCGCCACCTCGGCGTCACGACGATCCCGATCCACATCGGGCCGCAGGACATGATGGACGCCCTGCCGAAGATCATCTGGCACCTCGACGACCCGGTGGCGGACCCCGCTCTGGTCCCGCTGTACTTCGTTGCCAAGAAGGCCGCGGAGCACGTCACCGTCGTGCTCTCCGGTGAGGGCGCCGACGAGTTCTTCGGCGGGTACACGATCTACCGCGAGCCGCTCTCGCTGGCCGGCGTCGCGGGGCTGCCCGACCCCCTGCAGAAGGGCCTGCGGGCGGTGTCGAAGGTCATCCCGCAGGGTGTGAAGGGCAAGAGCTTCCTGGAGCGCGGCACCACGCCGATCGAGGAGCGCTACTACGGCAACGCGCGGATGTTCACCGAGGAGGAGAAGGCGCGCCTGATGCGCCGCTACGACCCCTCCGTGCGCTACACCGACGTGACCGCCCCCGTCTACGCGGAGGCCGAGCACCTCGACGACGTGACGACGATGCAGTACGTCGACCTGTACACCTGGCTGCGCGGCGACATCCTCGTCAAGGCCGACCGGATGTCGATGGCCCACTCGCTGGAGCTGCGGGTGCCGTTCCTGGACAAGGAGGTCTTCGAGGTCGCGGCGACCGTGCCGGTCGACCTGAAGCTGCCCCCGAAGACCAACGAGACCAAGTTCGCCCTGCGTCGGGCCCTCGAAGGCGTGGTGCCCCCGGCGATCGTCAACCGCAAGAAGCTCGGCTTCCCCACCCCAACCCGGGTGTGGTTGCGCGGCGAGATGTACGAGTGGGCGCGCGACATCTTCCTCCGGTCGGGCGCCGGTCACCTGCTGGACCTGGACTACGCCGTGCAGTTGCTCGACGAGCACAAGCAGGGCAAGGCCGACAACTCGCGCAAGGTCTGGACCGTGCTGGTCTTCTGCATCTGGCACGCGATCTTCGTGGAGCGCTCGCTCGATCCGGGTGTCACGCGCAATGAGTCGGCGCTGCTCACCAAGCCGGTGACCGGGTCGGTCGTCTCCTAGCACGGCCCTCCCATGATCACGGAGCGTCGGGATCGCACCAACCACCCCGACGCTCCGTGATCATGCAGGCGCGCGCTCGAGGAATGGGGTCAGCAGCCCTGGGGTGACCTCGTCGGCCAGCCGCAGCGCCTCGTGCAGGTCGACATCGAGCACCTCGTACCGCTGCTGCCCGGCCGCCGTGGTGGCGGTAAGCGTCGAAAGACCGGCCAGGCGCTGGAAGAAGGACCGGTCGAGGTTCCATCCGATGATGCCCTCGGCGGACAGGGCGCAGCGCCGACGTACCAGCGAACCCTGCCGGGTCACCAACCGGCCGTTGACCAGCGCGTGCCCGAGGCTCCGGGCCCGGTCGTACGCCAGCAGCGCCGCCGCCGGCAGCAGAATCAGTGCCGCCTGCCACATCCACGCCGGCCAGCCCGCCAACCACCAACCGAGGACCAACGCCCCGACGACGAGCCCGGCCCCCGCCAGTGCGCGGGTGTAGCGGCGCCGCCGGGCCCGCGGCCCGTGCGGGGTGAGCGGCGCGATCACCGGCTCCCGGTCGCGCAGGACCTGCCCGGCAACCCGTTCGGCCTCGGCGCGGGGCGCGGGCGGCAGGAGCATCGATCCGCCGCGCTCGGCGCCGCGGCCCACGCGCAGCCCGGTGGCGATGGCGATGCACCGGGCGCCACCGGCGACCCGGAGCAGCAGGGGCTCACTGACCTCCACCCCGCGAAGCCGGCGCTCCTCGATCGTGGTCGCCCGCGCGGTGATCAGCCCCCGGGTCATGTGCAGCGTGCCGGCGCTGTGCCGGGTCAGCCGGAACCCCCAGAACGCCAGTACGTACCCGAACGTCGACGCGACCGCCACCACGGCTACGCAGGTGACGACGACCTCGGTGACCGCCAGGCCGACCGGCGCGTGCTCCAGGTGACCGGCGAGGGCACGCAGCGGGCCATATCGGGTGGGGTCGAGGTGCGCCTCGTTGATCGCGCGTGACACGAACGCCGCGACCACGCCGACCGTGACGAAACCCGACAGCGTGAGGGGCCCGTATCGGACCCAGCCGGGCCGTAGCCTCGCCAGTTCCACCTCGACGTCGGGCTCGGCCGTTCCAGCCACCACGGCCGGTTCCTGCTCGCCTCCCGGCGGCGGGCGGCGGTGCAGCAACTCCTCGCGCAGCCGTACGGCCTCGGCGGCGCTCAGCCCGTCGAGGCGTACCCCCTCGTCCGTGCGGTCGGAGCGGCCGGTGCCGACCTCGACCCGCGCCAACCCGACGATGCGGTGGATGGCGTGCGCGGTGACGTCGACGGTGCGCACCCGGTCGCGCGGCACCGACAGCTCCCGGCGCCGCAACAGTCCCCGGCGTACCTGCACGTAGTCGGGGGTGATGCGGTAGGTGGTGGTGAACCAGCGCAGCACGGCAGCCAGGATGACGGCGCCGACGCTGGCCAGACCCCACCAGTCGTGGCCGCTGGTACTGCCGGCCAGGAAGGCCCCGAATATCGCGGGCAGCGCGCGCGGTATCTCCTGGAACGGATGCACCAGCAACATCCGTGGGCTCAGCCGCCGCCAGGACGGGTCGACCCCGTCGGCGGTCATGACCGATCCGCCGGCCATCGCGGGCCGGGCGCCCCCGGTCGACCCCGGCCACGTCATGTCGCGTCGCCGGGGCTCGCCTGCGTGTTGGTCGTCAGGTCGTCGACCAGTCGCTGCGCGGTGGTGTAGTCGAGCCCGTCGATCTTGAGGGGACCGGCCGCCGACGCGGTCGTGACCGTGACGTTGGCCAGTCCGAAGAGCTGCTCGAACGGGCCACGTTCGCTGTCGACGGTCTGGATACGGGAGACGGGAGCGATCCGCCGCTCCTGGTTGAACCAGCCCGATTGGGTGTACACCGCCTCCGGCGTCGCCTCCCACAGATGGACCCGGTAGCGCCACCTCGGCATGACGACCAGGTGGACCACGGCGAGCACCACGGTAACCAGCAGACCGATCACGTGGAGACCCGTGACCTTGTCGTTGACCAGCCAGACGATCTGCATCGCCGTCACGATCAGCCAGCCACCGAGAGCGCGCACCGTCCAGTACCAGATGGCCTTGCGGCTGACCCGGTTGCGCGGCGCGCGCAGGGTGACCGTCTCGGCGCCGTCGGTTGAAATGTGCTGCACCTTCTGACCATGGCACGCCGGGGCAACAGCCGGTATGCCCGCACCGCGCGATTTTCCGGTCTGACGAACTTCACCCGCGGCCATCAGCGTCTGTCGCTTCGAATGTTCACAATCTCGTGGCGGTGGGCATACCTCCGGGGAGAGGAGGACCGTGCGATGTCGTCCGTCCAGATTGTCGTCATCATCGTCGCGTTGATCTCAGTGGCCCTGGTGACCGTTGGTTTGTGGGCGGTCGCGCGCCGAAGGTCACTGCGGCGGCGGTTCGGTCCCGAGTACGACCGGCTCGTGTCGGAGCGGGATGGTCGGCAGGCCGCCGAGCGCGAGTTGCGGGCGCGCGAGCGCCGGCATGCCGAGCTCGACCTGCGCCCGCTGTCGCACGCCTCCCGGGCCGGATACGCGGCAGCCTGGGAGGATATCCAGGCCCGGTTCGTCGACGCACCGGGCGAGACGGTCGACGCGGCCGACGAACTGCTGACCCGCCTGATCGCCGAGCGCGGCTATCCGGGCGGGGACTTCGATGAGCGGGCGGCCCACCTGTCGGTCGAGCACGCGCGGACGCTGCAGCATTACCGGGACGCCCACGACGTCACGTTGGGCAAGGCGCGCGGCGAGGTCGGCACCGAGCAACTGCGGCAGGCGCTGGTGCACTACCGCGCCCTGTTCGCCGACCTGCTCGGTGATTCGCCCGACGACCGGCGTCACGAGCGGGTCGACCCGACGCCCACCGCCCGGTGACAGGAGTTGCGATGCCGCACATGCCCAACCTGCCGGCCGGCCCTGATACGGTGCTCGCGGCCCGGCCCTCCGCCGAGGACGACGCCTCGATTTCGTGGTCGCGCGAGCCGGACGAACCGGACCAGTCAGCCGATCCCGCAAAGCTGGACCAGGTGGCGGCGGCGTCGACCGTGAGCCTGTGGTCCGACGTCGGGGCGCAGGCATTCCGGGACCGCTGGCGGGAGGTACAGCTGCGGTTCGTCGACGACCCACCAGCGGCGGTGCGGGACGCCGAGGCGCTCGTCACCGATGCGACCGATGAGCTCGCCGCCGTCATCGCGGCACAGCGTGACGACCTCGCGGGCTGGCGATCCGGCGAGGGCGACGATACGGAGGACCTGCGAGTGGCGATCCGCCGCTACCGGGAGTTTCTGGACCGGGTACTCGACCTGTAAGGCGCCGCGCCGATCAGGTGGCCCTGCCGGAGAGTTCGGCGTACCCCCGCATCACCGCGACCCGTGCGGCGTCCGGGCCGAACGGTGCGCTCGCCGCGATCTCGTCCACGCTGGCGCCGTCGGTGTGCCCGTCGCGGATCAGCCATTCGAGGGTGGTCAGCTCGTCGTGCTGGGCCCGTACGAAGTCGGGGTCGACGACAGCGCCATGACCGGGTACGACCACCGTCGTGGGCGAGGCGAGTTCCAGGAGCGCGAAGAGCGTCTCCGGCCACTCCAGCGGGTACCCGTCGCCGAAGACCGGCGGTCCGCTCTCCTCGACCAGATCGCCGGCGATCAGCACATCCGCGTCGGGGACGTGTATGACCAGGTCGCCCACGCTGTGTCCACGGCCGAGGTGGCGCAGCACCACTCGCCGGGTGCCCAGCTGGACGGTCGCCTCCAGGTGCACGGTGTGGTCCGGGGGGCGCACCGTCACCGCAGCCAGGCCGTCGGCCAGCTCCGGGTCGGTCGACGCCCATCGCGTGTACAACTCACGCTGGACGGCGGCCGCCTCATCGCGGAGCAGGCGTGCGGCCTCTTCATGGGCCCAGATCGGCCGGTCCGGGGCTGCGACCACTCCGTTTCCGAAGCAGTGGTCGAAGTGGTGATGGCTGTTGACAACGGTCAGTGGGTGAGCGGTCACCCGGCGTATCGCGCCGAGCAGTTCGCGCGCCTGCGCGTCGGTCGACAGAGTGTCGACCAGCAGGGCGGCGCCGTCGCCGACGACGAGGGTCGCGTTGACGTCGAAGACGGGGTAGCGCAGGACGTACACGTCCCGGGCGACCTCCACGAAGGCGTTCATGACTGGCTGAAGGCCCGTTCAACGAAGCGCTGCCGGTCGACGAGGATTCGCTCGACCCGGCCGTCGGCCACCACGGTGTCGCCGTCGCGCACGATCACGTCGAAGGTGAGCCGCCGGCCGTCCGCCTTCGCCAGCCGGGCCTCGGCCACGACGGTCCGCCCGACCGGAGTCGGTGCCCGGTGGTCGAGCTCGACGCGGGTGCCGACGGTCGTGGCGCCGGTCGGGAGCCGGTTGGCCGTGGCCGCGACGGTCGCCGCCTCGACCAGTGCGAGCACTCTCGGCGTTCCCAGGACGGGCACGTCACCGGAGCCCACCGCCTGCGCCGTATCGGCGTCCGTGACGGTGAGGCGCACCTGAATGGCGGCGCCGACCCAGGTCGCCGTGGCGTCCAGCGCGTTGACCGGACGGCCGCTGACGTGTGCGCGGCCGACCGCGGGACCCGGTTGGTCATCTATGGACGCCGGCGCACCATCAGCTGGCGACGGGACATGGGGTATTTCGTCATCCGGCCGCATAGGGGCAGCGTAAGCCGTCGGACACGGTCGATGCCATCAGTGCCTCCGCCTGATCGGCGGATCGCAGGCGGGTACGCCGGTGGCCGCCCGCGCTCGCTGGATCGGTCTGATTACGCCGCGCAGCCTCCTGATGTTGCTGCGACCTGCGGCGAGGACGCCGCTAGCCTGGTGGGCGATGACGCTCACGATCCACTCCGAGACCCCGGCGCCTGATGACCCGGCAACCGGCGCGCCCGCCCCAGACCATCGGCGCCGCGTCAGGGCCATGTCGGTGTGGGCCGTCGCATTCACCGCGTGGTGGCTGCTGCTCGGCTTGCCGCTGACCGACCCGATCCTGACGTTCGGATGGCTGTGGGCGCTGGCGGTCGCGTGGCGCGTCGGCCGGCCGTGGCGCGAGCACCTGTGGTTCGGCCGTGACTGGGCCGCGGTCGTGGTGCTGCTACAGGTCTACAACCTGTCGCGCGGCTTCGCCGACCAGGGCGTCATCCCGCACGCGATGGAGATGGTGGCCGCCGACCGCGGCATGTTCGCCTGGTTGACCGGGGGAACCGTGCCGACGGTGTGGCTGCAGCACCACCTGTACGACCCCAACGGCATCCACTGGTGGGACGTGGCCGCCAGCTGCGTGTACTTCTCCCACTTCGTCGCCACCCCGACGGTGGCGGCGGTGTTGTGGCTGCGC
>JAOPWA010000491.1 GCA_025965915.1 Dactylosporangium sp.
AAACACCTCTCGCCCTGGCGAACATCTCCGGCGCCATGATGATCCAGGCCACCGTGCCCAGCGGCCTGGGACTGCTGTTCACCCCGTGGCGGTTCAACACACCGCTGCTCATCTCCGGTGTGGCCACAATGGTCGCGATCGTGTACCTGCTGATCATGCTGCGTACGGGCAGGTTCACCGCGAAGACCCTGTCATTCGCGGCGGTGGCCTACCTCGCCTTCGCCGCCAGCCTGATCCCCGTCCTCGCCTAACACCAGCCAGCGACCCCTGCCAACTCGAGAACCCACCGCTAGGGAGAAAACGACCATGGCAACCATCGCCGAGCGCATCCGCGCGTTCCTGCGCAGCCCGCAAGGCCAACGGGGTCATAGGCAGCCGCCGTCCTTCCTTGGACATGATCAGCATTCGCCCGGCCCGGCGCGCCTGCCGGGTCGGGCGGCTCAACGTGCGCCGGCGACATCCCCATAGGTACTCCACTCGATGTGGTTGGCGGCGCCAGAATCGCGCGGAAGCCGATCCGGGTCGACGCTATCGGCGGCACCTCGCCGATAGCCACTCACGGTTTCATTGATAGTGCCCGGGGTAACGGCAGACTCGGCCGCGGATCACGCCCCGCCAGGCAGGCCTACCCGTGTCCTGGCTTCACTCGATCACAAGCAGCCACGAACGCCGGCGCATCAGCGCGGGCGTTCGGAGAGGAGCGACCCATGGAGCAGCGCCGTCTGGGACGCACCGGCGTCTCGGTCAGCAAGCTGTGCCTCGGCGCGATGATGTTCGGCGACTGGGGCAACAAGGACCACGACGAAAGTATCCGGATCATTCATCGCGCGCTGGACGCGGGGATCAACTTCATCGACACCGCCGACGTCTACTCGCAGGGCGAGTCCGAGGTCATCGTCGGCAAGGCGCTGTCGGACGGCCGGCGCGATGACGTCGTGCTCGCGACCAAGGTGTGGGGAGCGATGGGCGAGGATCCCAACCGCCACGGCACCTCGCGCCGTTGGATCATGCGCGAGGTTGAGGAGTCGCTGCGGCGGCTGGGCACCGACTGGATCGACCTGTACCAGATCCACCGCTACGAGCCCGATACCGACATCGACGAGACGCTCGGCGCGCTCACCGACCTGGTTCGCGCAGGCAAGGTCCGCTACGTCGGCCACTCGACCTGGCCGGTCTCCGCGATTGTGGAGGCGCAGTGGATCGCGCGGGAGCGGGACCGCGAGCGGTACGTCTGCGAGCAGCCGTCGTATTCGATCCTCGTACGTGGGGTCGAGGCCGAGGTCCTGCCCACGTGCGCGTGGTACGGGATGGGCGTGATCAGCTACAGTCCGATCGCTGCAGGCTGGTTGTCGGGCCGTTACCGCAAGGGCTCCGAGGTGCGGGGGCCGGTCTCTGAGGCGCGTCAGCGGCTGGCCAACCGGTTCGACATGTCGCTGGCCGCCAACCAGCGCAAGCTGGAGGCCGCGGAGCAGCTTGCGGAGCTGGCCGAGCAGGCGGGGCTGACGCTCATCCAGCTGGCGATCGCGTTCGTCCTCCGCCACCCCGCGGTGACCTCGGCGATCATCGGCCCGCGGACCATGGAGCATCTGGAGTCGCAGTTGGCCGCCGCCGACGTGGAGCTTTCCGATGACGTGCTCGACCGCATCGACGAGATCGTGCCGCCCGGCACGACCATCAATCCCGCCGACGCCGGGTGGGTAAGTCCGGCCCTGGAGCCGGCGGCGCGACGGCGGTAGGTGCGGGCTACCGCATGTCGCGTCCCGGCTAAAGCACAGCGCCCACCGCGCGGCGGCCGACCCACCCGTCGTTCGGCGGAACCGTAGCCCACGACTATTCTCCCGTTAGTGATCATCGACCTGTCGCACGAGATAGTCGCCGGCATGACGACCTACCCGGGCACAGCCCCGCCCGAGGTGCGGAACCCGCACCGTCCGGCGCGCCACGGGCTGCTCGGCGCGGACATCCCGATCATCGAGCACCTGACGAACCTGGACCGACTGCCCGCCGAGGGCGCCCGGCTGACCGCCCTGCCGGCGCCGGTGCGCGGGATGGCCTCGTTCCCGGTACGCGCGGTGGCCACCTACGGGGCCTGACTGCGGGTCACTCAGCGCTGATCGGGGTCGCCGCTCAGTATCGGCTTGAGGTCGATGATCGGCGTCCCATCCAGTGCTTCGAGACTGCGTACCCACACCGTTCGACCGTCAATGGCGGTGATCTCGACGCGATGCAGGCCGATGGGATTCGGGCGGTGCGGCGAACGCGTACTGAAGACGCCCTCCTGTGCCCTGGACGTGTCCCCGCGCGGGTGCACGCTCAACACGTCGCGACGGGCGCAGTCGAGCCAGGTGAGGACGATGACCTCGTCGCCAGGGCGGACGCTGCGCAGACCTTCGGTCATTTCCGACTCGAACACCAGCCGGGCCTCGGGTGCGCCTTCGTCGGCCTGCCGGGGTGCTGATTCGAGATCGGTCAGCGGAGACTCGACCCTCCCGATGGCCTTGACGTCGAAACTGGTCACGTTCGCCTCCGCAGGGGCAGGTCGTGGTCATTGGACGTGAGGTGTGCGCTCAATCCGGCCTCCCGCCGACGACCTTCGACGACCCGGTGCGGCAGCCGACCGCTGAACCGTTCCGGGCAACCGTTGGATACCTGAGTGTATTGGAGTCGGCATGCCATCCAGAGCACGCCGGGCGGCCCTGCTGGTCGCGGCGGTGGTCACTGCGGCGGTCACCACCACGACGGCGCTCGCGCCGCCCGGCCCGGCCCGGCGATGGCTGAGCCCAAAGGATGGGTACGGGTAGCTCGTGCGGAACAATCTAGGCCACCTGTAAAGCATGACCTGGGACAGATCCGTCAACCTGTGCCGTTCGGAAACTCGTCGCTGCTGCTCGAATGGGTATGGCGCGCCACGACGGCCTGCTGGAACCCTGTCCAGGTGATCGTCTCACTGGTGTACCAGGTGGCGCGGAAGCTGCTCGCGGTCCCGGCGGTGCTGCTGCGCCGGGATGCAGCGAAGGACGCCGAACTGCTCGTGCTGCGGCATGACAACGCGGTACTGCGTAGGCAGCTCACCGGACCGAGGCGCTACAACCTGGCAGACCGGCTGTGGCTCGCGGCGCTGTCGTCGCTGATACCCCGACGCCGGTGGGCACACGTGTTCCCGGTGACGCCCGCCACCCTGCTCGCTTGCACCGCAGACTCGTCGCGCGCAAGTGGGACTACAGCATGCGCCGGCAAAGGCCTGGCAGGCCGCCGACCGCGAGCACGGTGAAGGCACTGGTGCTGCGGCTGGCCCGGGAGAACCCGCACTGGGGCTGCCGTCGCATCCAGGGCGAACTTGTCCGCCTCGGGCATCCCATCGGCACCACGACAGTTTGGGAGATCCTTACCACTGCCGGCATCGATCCGGCCCCGCGCCGCAGCGGCCCGACCTGGCGCGAGTTCCTCACCGCGCAAGCGGAGGCCGTCATCGCCTGCGACTTCGTCCACATCGACCTGGTCGACCTGCACCGGGTGTACCCGCTGGTACTCCTCGAACACGGCACACGCCGACTGCACGTCGCCGACGTGACCGCGCATCCGACGGCATCCTGGACAGTGCAGCAGGCCAGAAACCCCGCCGCCGAGTTGGACGTACGGGTCGACTCGCTGCGCTTCCTGATCCGCGACCGGGACACGAAGTACACCGGCTCCTTCGACGCGGTCTTCGCCGCCGACGGCATCGAGGCCGTGAGGACCGCGCCACGGGCTCCTCGGATGAACGCCCACTGCGAACGGGTCATCGGAACCCTGCGACGCGAAGCACTCGACCACCTGCTGATCTGCAACGAGACCCACGCCCGGCACGTCCTCAACGCCTACGCCCGCCACTACAACCGTCACCGCCCGCACCAGGCTCGAAAACAGCTCGCTCCCCTCGCCCAGGAGCACCCGGCGCCGGTGACCGACCTGACCACTCACCGGCTCCTACGAACCCGAGTGCTCGGCGGCGTCATCAACGAGTACAGATACGCAGCCTGACCAGCAGCGACGAGTTTCCGAACGGTACAGGCCTGAGTCAGCCCGGGCCCGGCGTATCACCCGTCGAGCCGGGTACGGGGAGTTGGATAACACCGGCGACAGTCGGAGCGAGCAGAGATCATGAGCGTACGAAGCGGAGCACCCGGCTCCGGTACCACCGAATCCGTTGCGCCGCGGCAGGAGAACAGTGCGCCCTCCGACGACCACGTGATCGTCCTGTTCGGCGCCACCGGGGATCTCGCCAAACGCGAGTTGCTCCCCGGGCTGTTCCACCTGGCAAGGGCGGGCCTGCTGCCGGCCAGGTACCGGATCATCGGCTCAGCCAGGTCCGCACTGACCGACGACGAGTTCCGCCAGCACGCCAAGGACGCCGTGACCGAGTTCGGCCTGGCGAAGCCGACCGGCGAGGCATGGCGTGAGTTCGCCAACTCGCTGTCCTACGGCGCCGCCACGCCGACAGACCCGCAACCGCTGCTCGACGCGGTGGCCGCGGCCGAGAAGGCGATCGGCGGCCACCCACGCCGGCTGTATCACCTGGCCGTACCGCCAGCGGCATTCGCGCCCACGATCGGCATGCTCACCGATACGGACCTCGCCAGAAACGCCCGCATCATCGTCGAAAAGCCGTTCGGCACGGACCTCGCGTCCGCACGCGCGCTCAACGACACCATCCACGCCACCTTCGACGAGTCCCAGGTCTTCCGCATCGACCACTTCCTCGGCAAGGAGTCGGTCG
>JAOPWA010000503.1 GCA_025965915.1 Dactylosporangium sp.
CAGATTCGTCTGCTCGGCGATCGACGTGATCACCTTGATCACATTGCCGATCTCGACCGACGACTCACCGAGCCTGCCCACCGTCGCGTTCGCGGTCTCCGCCCCGGCCACCGCCGTCGCCGCCACCCGCGCCGCCTCGGTCGCGTTGTGCGCGATCTCCCGGATCGACGCACCCATCTCCTCAGCGCTGGTCGCCACCGTATGCACATTGCTGGACACCTGCTCGGCCGCGGCCGACACGACCTCGGCCTGCGTGCTGCTCTCCTCCGCCGACGAAGCGATCTGCGCCGAGACGCTCGACATCTCCTCACTGGACGCACCCAGCCGCTCGGAACTGCTCGCGACCGCCCCGATCGCGTCCCGCAGATTCGCCGTCGCGGCGTCGAGCGCCTGCGCCATGTGGCCCAACTCGTCGCGGGCGTCGATGTCGGCCGACCGGGTCAGGTCGCCGACGGCCAGACCCTCGGCGACATACGACACCTTGCGCACCGCGCCGACCACCAGGCGGGCGACGTACAGGGCCAGCACCAGACCGACCAGCAGGCCCACGACCAGGACGACGATCAACGTGGTGCGGGCGCTGCTGTAGGCCGTGTTCGCGGCCTTCTGCTCGTCGCTGGCACTCTTCGTCTCGATAGCGACCAGGGCGTTCAGGTTGTCCGCCATCCCCTTGTTCGCGGCGGCGATCGTCGTACCTACCAGCTTCTGTGCGGTTGCGTCGTCTCCGGCCTTGACCGCGGGAAGATACTCCTGGTCGCGTAGCTGCCGATACTTGGTGACTTCTGCCTTGTAACCGGCAACGGCCTTCTCGCGGCCGGTCATGTCGCTCGAGGTGTACTTGGCAAGCGCCTGATCGATGGCCGCGTCATCGGCGGGCAGGATGGCCATCACCTGGGCCACCACCGGGCCCCCTTGGCCAGACCTCGCCACGTCCACCCGCATCTGCATGTACGCCTGGCGGAGGTCTCCCAACTGGGCCATCGGCACCAGGTTCTGCTCGTACAGGTAGGTCGTCGCCACGTTCATCTTCGCCATCGACGTGATGGCGGTTGCACCCACCGTTACAGCTACGACCGCCATCGTCATGACGATGAGCAGAATCTTGGTGTTGACCTTCCGGTCGGCGAACCACCCCGTCACGGGGTTGCGCTTGCCAGGCCCCTTGGCCCACCCGTTCGTACCGCTCATTCCTGTACTCGCCACCATCGCCACCCAATCGCTCCGAATTGCCCGTTTACTGAGCTCCATCGGGCGGCCGGGCGGCGGTATGAGCGAGAACTCGGGGAGACAAACGTCATAGGCACAGGGCAGCGACGCGGACACGAAAAGGGGCCCGGCCGTGGTGGCCGGGCCCCTCATGCGGAGGTCTTGTTCCGGTAGGGCTCGACGGTCACGCCGCCAGCGGGGAAGGTGACCGGTCGGCCTGGTCGTCGACCCGCCCCGTACCGCGACGTCTGCGGCGCAGACCGACCCGGATGAGCCCGGCGTTGCGATCGGTGGCCGCCATCTTTATGTACCAGAGCGCACCGAGCGGAGCCAGCACAAGACTGCTAAATGCGCTGTACAGCGGCAGGACCAGCAGCCACCTGCTGCGGTGCAGGCATGCGTTCAGCGCGGCAGAGACGGCGAGCACGGCGCCGAACACCCAGCCGGTCGTCGCCAGCGACCACCACCGCCACGGTGCCCCGGCAAGGACGATCGGGCCGTGAAGCACCGGCTGCCCGGCCTCGCGATGGCGCCCATGGTCGCCGAGCACGCGGCGTGACGCCCGCCCAGACAACGACGAACGCCCCGGACCAGGTGGTCCGGGGCGTTCGGCCGTTCTGCGAAGAGTCTCCGCTAATTCTGCGAAGACCCCCCTGTGGAGGTGCCGGGAATCGAACCCGGGTCCTTCGTCGTGTTGCCAGGGCTTCTCCGAGCGCAGCTCGCTGTGCCTCTACTCGGCCCCTCCGATCACGCGAGCGAGTCGGTGTGACGGGCCCAGTCGCGATTGATCTCGCCGCACGAGCCCCGCGACAGGATTCGATTGGCCAGCCTTCTAGCTGATGCCGGTGAACCGGGGCGAAGGCAACCCCGGACCGACACGCTCAGTTCCTAGCCTCAGGCGGCGAGGGTGAGCGAATCGCGCTTGATATTGGCGCTTTTAATTTTCCGACGACTGATTCACGAGACAACGTCGGCTTCCTCGGCTCGCTTCACCTGCCTCGACGTACGAAGTCGAAACCAGTCACCCCCGTGATGGCGGGTTGCTGATTAGTGCAGCCGTATAAGTCTAACGCGCCAGCGGCCAAGATTCATCCCGGTTACACCGGGCAATCTGGACTACTCCATGCCCTTGCCGCGCCGGCCGACCGCCTTCTGGATCTCCCGGTCGGCGTCGCGCTTGGCGAGGTCCTGCCGCTTGTCGTAGGACTTCTTACCGCGTGCCAGACCCAACTCGACCTTGGCCCACCCGTCGGAGAAGTACACCGACAGGGGCACGATCGTCAGACCGCTCTCCTGGAGCTTGCCGACGAGCCGGGCGATCTCGATGCGGTTGAGCAGCAACTTGCGGGTGCGCCGGGGCTCGTGGTTGGTCCAGGTGCCCTGCGTGTACTCGGCGATGTGCATCCCGTGCAGGAAGATCTCGCCGTTGCTGACGTGACCGAACGCGTCCACCAGCGACGCCCGACCGGCCCGCAGCGACTTGACCTCGGTGCCGGTCAGGGCGATGCCCGCCTCGTACGTGTCGAGGATGGCGTAGTCGTGGCGGGCCTTCTTGTTGGACGCGACCACCTTGCGACCCTTCTCGCGCGGCATCGCCTCCACCTTCCGTGACCTGGTGCGTAACCAGACAATGCTACCCGGAGGCGCCCCGCGTGGGCGAACGAGATCCAGCGGGAGGAAGGGGTCAGCAGAAGCAGCCGGGCAGCCAGCTCAGCGGGTTGACCGGAGTTCCGTCGCGGCGTACCTCGAAATGCAGGTGCGCGCCGGTGGACGCCCCGGTGGTGCCGATCCGCCCGATGAGCTCGCCGCGGCGCACGGACTGGCCGGCGGACACCAGGATCGCCGACTGGTGGCCGTAGCAGGTTGACAGGTCACTGCCCTGGTAGTTGCCGTGCGAGATGCAGGTGTAGTTGCCGTACCCGCCGTTCCAGCCCGCGCGTACCACCCGGCCGTCGGCCGCGGCGTAGATCGCCTGGCCGCTCGGTGCGGCGATGTCGGTTCCGGCGTGCAACTGCCAGACCTTGTAGTACGGGTCGTAACGCATGCCGAAGTCACTGGACTTCCACCCGGCCGTGGGCATGATGAAGAACGCTCCGCCGCCGGACGGTGGGGTGACGTCCTGGGCGGGTTGACTCACGCCCCCGCTTCCGGAGTTGTTCTGCTGCCGCTGACGTTCGCGTTCAGCGGCGGCAGCCTTCAACTCGGAGCCGATCCGGTCGCTGTCGGCCTTCAACTGGTTGTAGCTGGCCAGTACAGCTCCCCGCTCCTGATTGGCCACGTCCATGGCCTGTTGGCGCTGGGTGACGATCGTCTGTACATCGGCCGCGGCCCGCTCCGCCGCCGTCGCGGCACCCTGGGAGGCGGCGAGGGCCTGCCTGGCCTGTTCACGCGCCCCGTCGGCGCGCTGGCGGGCTGCCTCGGCTGCGTTCTCGCGCACCTTGGCCTCCATCCGCGCGGAGGTCAGCGCGTTGAGGGCTCGGGTCTCCCCCGCCGCGATCTGATCGAGATATCCCATCCGGGTCGCGAACTCCGTGGGCGAGCCGGACTGGAGGATCGAGTTGATCGCAAGGAAGCCGGTGCCCCGGTAGGACCGCGAAACGAACTCGCTCACGTGCGCGCGCTGCTGGTCGACCTGGGCGGCCGCGTCCGCATACCCCGTGGCGGCCTCGGCCTTGGCCGCCTCGGCCTCCGTGGCAACGCGTTCGGCCTGGCGGGTCGCCACCTCGGCCGATGCGACCTTGCCGCGCGCGTCCGCGAGCGCGTTCTGGGCCCCCGGCAGCTGGGCGTTGGCCTGGGTGTACTGGGCCACCGCCTGCTGTGCGCGTGCCGTGGCCCCCTCCAGCGAGGCGTTGGTCTTCGCCAACTCGGCATCGACCCGGCCCTTGTCATCAGCAGTCGGGTCAGCGCCGGCCGGAGGCGCCCCGAGCAGGATCGCCGCCAGCGCCAAGGCGACCGCCGTCGCGGTGGCGCCTCGGCGGCTCGTGCGAGTCGTGTCCACGGTAACCCTCCAGGAGTCCTGGAGGGTTACGATACGCCATAAATACGAGCCAAAAGTGCATTTTGACCAAAACGGGCGTGTCGCCCCCGGGGTTCAGACGCGGACGTAGAACCGCAGCGTGATCCAGCCGGTGATCGCGTTGACCCCCGCGCCGATGAGGGCCAGCAGGGGCAGCATCAGCAGAATGTTGCTCCACGGCACCGGCGTGAGGAGGTTGGCCAGCGATTTCAGCGAACCGTCGATCAGGAACAGCTTCGCGAGCGCCAGCGTCCCGAACGCGAAGAGCGCGCCGATCACGCCGGCGAAGACCGCCTCCAGCACGAACGGCGCCTGGATGAACCAGTTGGAGGCGCCGACGAGCTTCATCACCGCGACCTCCCGCCGTTTACTGAAGGCCGCGATCTGGATCATGTTGGCGACCAGCAACAGGGCGGCCAGTCCCTGCACGACGGCGACGACCAGCGCGAGCTGCTGCATCGAGCCGAGGATGCCGAAGACCTTCCCCAGCAGCTTGCGCTGATCGACGATCTCGCTGATCCCGTCGCGGGCGCCGTACTTGTCGTAGATCGACTGGAACTTCTGGGCGTCCTTCAACTTGACCCGGAACGACTCGGGCAGCGAGTCCGGCTTGGTCGCGTTGACCAGATCCGGCGCGTCCTTGAACTGGGTCTTGAAGCGCTGCCAGGCGGTGTCGCGGCTCTCGTAGATGACGGTCTGCACCAACGGGTCGCCCTTGAGGTCCGACTGCAGCGCCGTGCGCTGAGGCTCGGTGACGTCGTTCTTCAGGAAGATCGAGACCTCGATCTTGTCGTAGAAGAAGGTCTTCATGCTGTTGACCTGCATGAACAACAAGAGGCTGGCGCCCAGCATCGTGAGCGAGACCGCCATTGTGATCATCATGGCGATCGTCATCGTCACATTGCGCCACAGTCCGGTGACGACCTCGGACAGGACGTACTTCGCGCGCATCCGGCGGGGTTCCTTCCCAGTTTCTTACGGCGTTCGGCTGGGCTACGACTGGATATACGAGCTGTCTCGGGTGACAGTTCAGCCGTAGACGCCGCGGGGCTGGTCGCGGACGATGCGCCCACTCTCGATCTCGACGACGCGGCGCCGCATCTGGTTGACGATGTTGGAGTCGTGCGTCACCATCACGACGGTCGTGCCGGTCCGGTTGATCCGGTCGAGCAACCGCATGATCTCGATGGAGGTGTCCGGGTCGAGGTTCCCGGTCGGCTCGTCGGCGAGCAGGATCAGCGGGCGGTTGACGAAGGCACGGGCGACCGCCACGCGCTGCTGCTCGCCACCGGAGAGCTCATGCGGGTACCGGTGCTCCTTGCCCCCGAGGCCGACCAACTCCAGGACCTCGGGCACGACCCGGCGCGCCACGCCCTTGGACTTGCCGATCACTTCCAACGCGAACGCCACGTTCTCGTACGCGGTGCGATTGGGCAGCAGCCGGAAGTCCTGGAACACGCACCCGATCGAGCGTCGGAAGCTGGGGATCTTCCACGACCGCATGGTCGTGACGTCCCGCTCGTTGACGTACACCTTGCCCTGGGACGGAGCGACCTCATGCAGCAGGAGCTTGATGATCGTCGACTTACCGGATCCGGACGGACCGATGAAGAAGACGAAGTCACCCTTGTCGATCGCAACGGATACATCGTCCAGCGAGGGCCGGGACGCCTTGGGATACGTCTTCGTCACATGCTCGAGCTGAATCACGGATCGTGAGTCTACGCGGGGTGACCGATACGCCAAAAGCGTCTGGGTACGACGGTGTGCTTTTGCCCGAAATACGTGCCCAAACGGCTAGTTCAATCGACGCTAGAGCGACCGATCGACTGCGACGCGTAACGGACCTCGCGGTCCGGTGACTGAGACCACAGCTGCCCCGCAGTCGCGGCCTCAAACCCCAAGGCGTCACGAAACCCTCAAGACGTCACTCGGCGTTGGCCGCCATCTCGCGCTGCTTGCGCCAGCGGATGCCGGCCTCGACGAAGCCGTCGATGTCGCCGTCGAAGACCGCCGACGGATTGCCCGTCTCGTGCTCGGTACGCAGGTCCTTGACCATCTGGTACGGGTGCAGCACGTACGAGCGCATCTGGTCTCCCCAGGAGCCCGCCACGTCGCCGCGCAGCGCGTCCAGGGTCGCCGCCTCCTCGGCCCGCTTGACCAGGAGCAGCTTGGACTTGAGGACGGCCATGGCCGAGGCCCTGTTCTGCAGCTGGGACCGCTCGTTCTGGCAGCTCACCACGATGCCGGTGGGCAGGTGGGTGAGGCGGACCGCCGAGTCGGTGGTGTTGACGCCCTGCCCACCCGGGCCGCTGGACCGGTAGACGTCGACGCGCAGCTCGTCGTCGGGGATCTCGATCTCGTCGGTCTGCTCCACCACCGGCACGACCTCCAGCGCCGCGAAGGAGGTCTGCCGCCGGCCCTGGTTGTCGAACG
>JAOPWA010000554.1 GCA_025965915.1 Dactylosporangium sp.
AGTACGTCAGCGGCCGGACCCGCTGGTCCTTCGGAATGCCGTAGCTGGCCTCGGCGACCCACTGCTCGTGGTTGGTCGTGATCTTCGCGACCGCCCAGTTGTACGCGAACCGCCGCGACCCGGCGACGCGCAGCAGCATCCCGGCCTGAACGTCGTTGACGTCCAGCCGCACCCGCACCGCACCATGCCGCACGCCCGTGATTGTGCCGGGCGGGTACGACAGATCATCACACCCTTACGTAAGGGGGAGCGCGTCAGCGTGCGCCGGCTGCGGGTGTTCGAGCAGCGCACCGGGGCGGCCGATGCGGTCGTGGTGCTCTGCCACGGCGAGAGCTCCTGGGCGATGGCGCTGCGCTTCGAGCACCGCCGCGGAAGCTGGCTGTGCACGCTGCTGCAGGTCATCTGAACCCGGTGGCGGGAAAGACACCGGTTGCGGGAAAGACACCGGTTGCGGGAAAGACGGCAGTGGCCGCCCCGGAACCCGTCCGGAGCGGCCACTGTCACACCACGATCTGTGAAGCGCCCTGTTACGCGCCGGGCGCGCCGTGGCAACGCTTGTACTTCTTGCCGGACCCGCACGGGCACGGCGCGTTACGCGACGGGCCGTTACTGGCCGATGCGCCGGGCGACTGCTTGCGGGCACCGGCAGCGGTCGGCGACGAGGGCCCCGAGCGGCGCTGGCCATCGGACGACCCGCCGATGCCGAGTGCGGGCGCCTGCTCCTGCTCGATCATGACAGCGCCTGCGCCGGCCTCACCGTCGATCGTCGGCGCCGAGTACTGCAGGGCGCGCGGCGTGTGCGAGCCCAACCCCTTGGCGTGGATCTCGACGTGCGACTGGCCGTCGGGCAGCGGCACCATCGGGGCGCCCTCGCCGGCCTCGGGCGCCGGCGCCTCCTCGACCTGCACCTTGAGGTTGAACAGGAAGCCGACGGCCTCTTCCTTGATGCCCTCCAGCATCTGCGCGAACATGTCGAAGCCCTCGCGCTGGTACTCCACCAGCGGATCGCGCTGGGCGTACGCCCGCAGGCCGACGCCCTCCTGCAGGTAGTCCATCTCGTAGAGGTGCTCGCGCCACTTGCGGTCGATCACCTCGAGCAGCACCCGCCGCTCCAGCTCCCGCATGACCTCGGCGCCCAGCTCCTCCTCACGCCGTGCGTATGCGGCGTGCGCGTCCTCCTTGAGCTGCACCTCGAGGAACTCCCGGTCCAGCCCCTCCAGGCCGCCGGACTCCTCCACCAGGTCGTCGAGGGTGAGCCCGATCGAGTAGAGCTGCTTCAGGCTGCCCCACAGACGCTCGAGGTCCCAGTCCTCCGCGTACCCCTCGGAGGTGGCGCCCTGCACGTACGCGGTGATCGTGTCGTCGATCATGTGCCAGACCTGCTCGTGCAGGTCTTCACCGTTGAGCACCCGCCTGCGCTCGGCGTAGATCACCTGACGCTGCTTGTTGAGCACCTCGTCGTATTTGAGGACGTTCTTACGGATCTCGGCGTTCTGCGCCTCGATCTGGGTCTGGGCACTGCGAATCTGGCGAGTGACCATCTTCGACTCGATGGGCACATCCTCCGGAATGTTGAAGCGCTCCATGACCGCCTCGACGGCGGCTGCCCGGAACCGGCGCATCAGCTCGTCCTGCAGCGACAGGTAGAAGCGGGACTCGCCCGGGTCGCCCTGCCGGCCGGAGCGGCCGCGCAGCTGGTTGTCGATGCGGCGCGACTCGTGGCGCTCGGTGCCCAGCACGTACAGACCGCCGGCGGCGACGACCTCCTCGGCCTCCTCGTCACACAGCTTCTTCCAGCGCTCGAGGGCATCGTCCCAGGCGGCGGAGTATTCGTCGGTGTCCGGCTCCAGGCCGCGCTGGCGCAGCTCGGCCGCGGCGAGGAACTCCGGATTTCCGCCGAGCAGGATGTCGGTGCCACGGCCGGCCATGTTGGTCGCGACGGTGACCCCACCCTTGCGCCCGGCCTGGGCGACGATCTCCGCCTCTTTGTCGTGGAACTTCGCGTTGAGGACCGAGTGCGGCACGCCGCGTCGGCGCAGCATCTGCGAGAGGACCTCGGAGTTTTCGACGCTGACCGTGCCGATCAGCACCGGCTGGCCGAGCGAGTGACGCTCGACGATGTCCTCGACGACCGCGTTGAACTTGGCCTTCTCGGTCTTGTAGATGACGTCGGCCCGATCGATGCGGACCATCGGCCGGTGCGTCGGAATGGTCACCACGCCGACCTTGTAGACCTTGTTGAACTCGCCCGCCTCGGTCTGCGCCGTGCCGGTCATGCCGGAGAGCTTCTCGTACAGCCGGAAGTAGTTCTGCAGGGTGATCGTGGCAAGAGTCTGGTTCTCCTGCTTGATCTCCACGCCTTCCTTGGCCTCGATCGCCTGGTGCATGCCCTCGTTGTAGCGGCGGCCGTGCAGGATGCGACCGGTGAACTCGTCGACGATCAGGACCTCGCCGTCGTTGACGATGTAGTCCTTGTCGCGCTTGTAGAGCTCCTTGGCCTTGATCGCGTTGTTGAGGTAGCCGACCAGCGGGGTGTTGACCGACTCGTACAGGTTGTCGATGCCCAGCCGGTCTTCGATCGTGGCGACGCCCCGCTCGGTCACTGCCACGGTGCGCTTGCTCTCGTCGACCTCGTAGTCACCTTCGCCGTCGGCGCCCCGCTGCATGCGGTCGATCAGGCGGGCGAACTCCGCGTACCACCGGGCGGACTGCTCAGCCGGGCCTGAGATGATCAGCGGCGTGCGCGCCTCGTCGATCAGGATCGAGTCGACCTCGTCGACGATCGCGAAGTTGTGGCCGCGCTGGACCAGGTCCTCGGCCGACCACGCCATGTTGTCGCGCAGGTAGTCGAAGCCGAACTCGTTGTTGGTGCCGTACGTGATGTCGCAGGCGTAGCCGGCCTTGTGCGCCTCCGGCGGCTGGTTGGGCAGGATCACGCCGACGGTCAGGCCCAGGAACCGGTGGATCCGCCCCATCCACTCCGCGTCACGCTGAGCCAGGTAGTCGTTGGTCGTGATCACGTGCACGCCCTTGCCACTCAGGGCATTGAGGTAGGCCGGCAGCACGGAGGTGAGCGTCTTGCCCTCACCGGTCTTCATCTCGGCGATGTTGCCGAAGTGCAGCGCCGCGCCACCCATGATCTGCACGTCGAAGGCCCGTTGGCCGAGCACCCGCCGTGCCGCCTCGCGCACCGTGGCGAACGCCTCCGGCAGCAGGTCGTCGAGGGTCTCCCCGTCAGCCAGCCGTTCCTTGTACTGGTCGGTCAGCTCCCGAAGCTCGGCATCGGTCAACTCCGTGTAGTTCTCCTCCAGGGAGGTCACGGCGTTGGCGATGGCTTGGAGCCGGCGGACCATACGTCCCTCACCGGCGCGGAGAATCTTCTCGAAAATTGACACGGATCAGCGCTCCCTCAACAGCCTGCGGACCTATCGTAGGCGCCCGGCGGCACAAACCGCCGCCCGCGTCCGGGCAGGGGCGTCCTTCCACGCGTTCGAACAGCCTTTTTCGCTGCGGGCGAACGGGTCGGGCAGAATCCACGGCATGGATTCGATCGAGGCGGGATCGGTAACCCTACGGCAATTGGGGCCCGGCGACATCGCCGACGTCACCGCCGCCTGCAACGATGCCCTAATCCGGCGCTTTCTGCCACATCTGCCCCACCCGTACACCGAAGCCGACGCGCGCGCCTTCGCGTGTGAGTTCGCGCCGGCACAGTGGGCCGCCGGAGGTGCGCAGTTCGCGATCGCCGATCCACGCACCAACCGGTTGCTCGGGTGCGTCGGCGTCCACCCCGGGAGCCGCGGCGTCGCCGAGATCGGGTACTGGGTCGCGCCATGGGGACGCGGCCGCGGCGGCGCCACCGACGCCGCCCGCGCCGCCTCCACCTGGGCTTTCGAGCAGGGGTACGCGCGCCTGGAGATACGTACCCACCCCGCCAACGGGCCGAGCCAGCGGGTCGCGATCGCGGCCGGGTACGCCCGGGAAGGGATCCAGCGCGGCGGCGGGCAGGGCCACGACGACAACCGGTACGACCTGATCACATGGGGACGGCTCGCCACCGACCCGCCCGGGCCCGCACCCCGGCTACTGCCCGACCTGCCCGGCGGTGAGCTCAGCGACGGTACGGTCACGCTGCGGCCGGTCGGCGTCGAGGACACCGAGGACGTCTACCGCACCCACCAACTACCCGAGATCGTCGCCGCACAGGTGCCGCCGGAACCGTTCAGCCACGGCCGGGCGGCCCGGCGGTGCACGCAGGCAGAGTCCAACTGGCTCGCCGGCGCCCAGGCCGCGCTGTCGATCCGCGACGCCGTCACCGACGCCTTCGCCGGCGAGATCGGGCTCTACTACAACGAGCCGCCGACCGGCCAGGCCATGATCGGATACGACCTCGACCCCGCCTGGCGCGGGTACGGCTACGCCAGCCGGGCAGTGCGACTGCTCGCGGCCTGGGCGTTCGAGCGCACCGGAATCGTGCGGCTCATCGCCGGTACCGCCCCGGAGAACGTAGCCTCCCAGCGGGTACTGGCGGCGGCCGGATTCCGCCGGGAGGGCTACCAGCGCTCGCGGTTGCCGGGGGTGTCGGGCCCCCGGATCGACGACCTGCTGTTCGCGCTGCTGCCCGACGAACTGGTCGTCACCCCCACCAGAACACCGTCCCGATGATCACGTAGAGAGCGATCAGGGTCGCGCCCTCCAGCCAGTTGGACTCCCCGTCGATCACGATCAGGGTTACCGCCAACACCGTCAAAACGACCGCGATGACCAGCATCGGAGCGAACACCAGGGTGAGCGCTGTGGCCGTGGTGTAGCTCAGCAGCACCAGCGCCGGCGCGAGGACCAGAGCGATCTGGAGCGGGCTGTTGACGATCACCGAGACTGCGTAGTCGGCCTGGTTGCGCGCGGCCAACTGGATGCCGACGACGTTCTCCACCGCGTTACCGGCGATCGCGACCACGATGAGCCCGGCGAACGTCTCTGACATACCGATTGTGTGGACGGCCGGCTGCAGGGCGTGCACGAACCAGTCCGAGACGACCGCAGCCAGGACGCCGGCGGCTGCGAGGAGTCCGACCGCGAGCGACACCGGCCAGCGTGGCGCCTCGCTCGGACCGGGCTCCATGGCCGAGGCGTCCGCTGCGCGGGCCCCGTTGGCCGCGGTGGCCGTGACCAGGGCCGACCCGCCGTGACCGCGGCGTAACGACGCCGGCAGCGACAGCGCGAACAGGACCAGCAGAACAACCGACACGATCACCGAGAGGCGGCCTTCGTGCGCCTCGGCCGGGGTGTGCGCGTACGAGGCGACGCTCGGCAGTACCAGCGCGGCGGTGGCCAGCACCAGCAGCACCATCGTCGTGCGGGCCCGGTGGGAGCTGAACACCTGGGTGCCGTGGCGCACCCCACCGACGACGAACGCCAGCCCGAGCACGAGCAGGACGTTGGCCAGGATCGAGCCGATGATCGCGGCTCGCACCACGCCGAGCAGTCCGGCCCTCAGCGCGAAGTAGCCGATGAACAGCTCGGGCAGGTTACCCAGCGCGCTCTGCAGCACCCCGGTGGCGCCCGCGCCGAAGCGGTCGCCCAACTGCTCCACACTGTGCCCGACCAGCGAAGCGAGCAGGGCGACCGCTGCGGCTGCGACGACGAACGGCACGATCGTGCCGACGTGCGCGTACCGGGTCACACCGGCGAGCGCCACGGCGATGGCGCTGCCGACGAGCACGACGAGGTCTGACCGATTGATAACCCGCCTCGGCATGCGCCGAGCATCGCAGACCCAGACCGGCCGCGCCGACCAGCGCCGTGACGGCGACCTCAGGTGGCGAGACTGATGACCCCATAGTCGTAGGCGCGACGCCGGTAGACCACGCTCGGCCGACCGGACTCCTTGTCCAGGAACAGGTAGAAGTCGTGGCCGAGCAGTTCCATGTAGAACAGCGCGTCATCGACCGTCATCGGCTCGGCCGGGTGCTCCTTCTCGCGGACGATGTGCCACGGCTGGTCGTCATACTCGAGCGCGTACTCCTCGGTCGCGCTCGCTGTCGCTGTCGCGCTCGCTGTCGCTGTCGCTGTCGCGGAGGCGGCCGACGACATGGCCACGTCGGCACCGAACCACGTCTCCTCGCCGACTCGCGCCAGCGGCGCGGTGGCCGCGGCTACGGAGACCGGCGTGCGGCGGCCGCGGTGCACTCGCCGGCGATCGGCGGTGCGGCGTAGCCGGGCGTCCAGCTTGCTGATCGCGGCATCGAGTGCCGCGTAGAAATCAGCGGAACAGGCCTCGGCGCGTACGACCGGGCCGCGCGAAACGCAGGTGATCTCGACGCGCTGGCAATGGTCGGACTGACGCCGGTTGCGCTCATGGAACAGTTCGACATCGACCCGAATGATCTTGTGGTCGTACCGCTCGATCTTGTGCAGCTTTTCGGCGACGTGCTGACGGAAGTGATCCGGTACTTCGACGTTACGGCCCTTGACAACGATATCCACGCTTAACCTCCACCACGTGAGTGCGGTGCACCGGCCGGACGACCGGCGACATTGGGTGGTTTTCGTCCCGTAGGACTGGTGAAACCGGCGCGCCTCGTCACTGACGGTGCTACCGGCGAAACGTGTCTCGCCCTCACCTCCCTCGCGCTGCGACCAACGCGGTCGCAATGGACCTTTGGGTGGTGTGCCTTGCCCTCGACACTA
This sequence comes from Dactylosporangium sp., assembly GCA_025965915.1. Classification (GTDB taxonomy): domain Bacteria; phylum Actinomycetota; class Actinomycetes; order Mycobacteriales; family Micromonosporaceae; genus Planosporangium. The sequence goes on from JAOPWA010000554.1 coordinate 6,691, forward strand.
CTGGTGAATGTCGACGCTAACCCCCGGAAAGGCCCACGTCACCCCATCGGGAGTCGGGGCACCGCAATAGCAACCGAGGGTTACCTCGCCGATACGCGTCGCTGGGTCGCCGCGAGTACAGCGGCCACCTGAGCGTCGAGTTCCGCCTCGCGCAGCCGCGCCGCCGCCGCGGCCAGCGTCGCCCCCGTGGTGACGACATCATCGACGACGACCAGCCGTACTCCGCGGCGGACGGCTGCGCGTACCGCCGGCAACCGTCCGGGCAACAGCACGAACGCGGACTCGGCGGCGCGCAGCCGATCCGCGCTGGACAGCTCCACCGAGTCCGGTCGCGGCCGGGCGCGTAGCGGACAGGCCACCCCGGCCGGCCAGCCGCGCCGGCTCAACTCCCGCGCCGCCCGGCGGGCCAGTCGCAGCATGTGGTCGCCGTAACGGTCACGAGCCGCAGCCGCCGTCGCGGGTACGGGCACGAGCAGTACCGGCCCGGGCACCGCGCCGAGCGCCGCCGCGACCACATCCGCGAGCCGATCGCCGAGCGGGCCGGCCAGCGGGTGGCGGCCCCGCTCCTTGTACGCCAGGATCGCCTCCCGCAGCGACCCCGCATACGCGGCGAGCGCGACGCAGCGGGGCAGCCCCGGCGGTTCCGGCTGCGGACGTACCCGCTGCGGTTTCGCCGCCGCGATCGCCGCCGCGCAGGCATCACACAGTCCCCGACGGTGCCCGGCTGCCCCGGCACAGCCGGCGCAGTCGGCCGGCAGTACCAGGTCGACCAGCGCCGACCAGGTGTCCCCGAGCGCACTTGACCGGGCGGCCACCGCTCAGTCCAGGAAGAACGGCGCGGACGGCAGCGACTGCTTCGCCGGCGAGCCGGACGGCGACGGGGCGGGCGCCGGTGACGACTCCGGCGGGTACTCGTCCACGCTGCCGGAGAAGACGCGGTAAGCGTGGCCGTTCGCCTCGATCACGATCGGCCCGCGCTCGCCCCTTGCCGGATCGTCACGGCGTACCGCCGGGTCTGCGGCAACGCGGGTAACGGTCAGCGGCAGCAGGTTGCGCAGTGACATCTGCTCGACCAGTGCGCTGTCGAGCGTCAGCTCGACCAGTGCCGAATGTCCCGCCGAGCGCCCCGCGACCACCAGCCACTCCTCGCGGCTCCACGCCACGCCGATCGCGTCGCTGAGGGTGCTCTGGACCTCCTGCAGTTGCGCCACCACCGGGCTCGACCCGTCGAACGTCAGCACGCCGGCGTACACCCGGCCACCCGCGACCAGTGCGACGCGGCGACCGTCACGCGCGACCGAGACACCGGTCACCGCACCGATGCCCGGCGGTGTCCGATCCACCGGCTGTTTGCTCGTCACGGATACGGCCCAGAGCCTGCCGTCCGCGGCGACCAGGAACGCCGGGTCGCTGGCGGTCGGAGTCATCAGTCCGACCGGCCGACTCATCGTCTCCGCGCCCAGGTCCGTCGCGGTGTACTGGGGCACCTTCGCGCCCTGGTTGTACGAGCCCAGCCACAGCCGTACCCGTCCCGGGGCGTCCTCACGCACCAGCGCGACGTGCTGGACGGGGCTACGGATAATGGCAGCGCTGACCACATTGGTGTTGTTGTCGCTGGAGAGCGCCGACACCGTGACCGGGTCGCCGGCGAGTTGACGGACCCGTCCGTCGATCACGCCGAACCGGGGTGGCTCCTTCTGTCCGTCCGGCGCCGCGGCCGGGTTGTCCCACCCGACGTCGCGCCCCAGGTCCTGGCGCTGACCCTCGATCTGCAGCTCCACCGTGTTGGCCAGCGAGCGCAGCGACCACCTCAGCTGCAACATGAACTTCGGCAGCTGGCCCTGCGCGCTCGCGGCCTTCGCCGACAGGTTGATGCGTACGCCTGCGGGCGTGCCGTCGAGAACCGGCCGATCCTTGATCTCGAAGGCGGGCGGCAGCGGGTTGACCGCGGGCTTCAGATACTCCGACGGCCCATCGCGCAGCCAGCCGGTCAGCTGCATCAGCCGGTTGGCCGGCGACAGGGACCTGTTGATGTAGCGCAGGTCCGGTACGAGGCTGCGGTTGACCGTGTCCCAGAAGTAGATCGGCTGGACCTCGTACAGGTTGTCCAGCCCATCGTCGCTGAGCAGCATCCCGGGCGGTGGGTTCGAGATACGCAGGCCATTGCCGTGCTCTTCGGGTACGACCGTGAACGGGTACGGGTTGGTCAGCTCGGTGCGGCTCGGCTTCGGATCGACCACGCCCCGGCTGTTCAGCACGCCGATCGGCTGCATCGCCACCTCGACACGAATGCCGTTGGCCGTGGCCGCCGGAATCCCGATGGTGGCCCGCACGACCGTGATCTCCTGGCCGCGCTGCCAGGTGCCCTGAGCCTCCGCGGTCATGAAATCCTTGGCCGCGTTGGCTGCCTTCTCCGTCGCATCCGGGTCCTGGCTGGTGTCGTTACCCCAGGCGATCGCCTTCAGGTACCGCTTGACCAGCTCCTGCGCGTCGTTCACCCCCACGGGCGTCTTCTTGGTCACCGTGGAGTCGGAGTTGGTCGGGGCACCGTTGCGGGGGGCGTTCTTGACCACGATCGGCGGCCCGGAGGAGGGCACACCACAGCTGGCCAGCGGGAGCGCCGCGACGAGGAGGAGGGCCGACAGCCGGCTGCGGAGGGTCACCGGCCCGCCACTCTGTCGTCACCGGTCGCAGGTCTGACCGGCGACGTACGCCCGGCATCCTCCGGGACGAGCCGTAGCGGCGAGGAGACCAGGCGATCACCGGCGCGTACGGGCAGAGTGAGGCGGAACTGCGCGCCCTGGCCCGTGGCCCCCCACGACTCCAGCCAACCGCCGTGCAGACGCGCGTCCTCCAGACTGATCGACAGTCCGAGCCCGCTGCCACCCGTCTGCCGTGCCCGCGACGGGTCGGCCCGCCAGAACCGGTTGAACACGAGCTTCTCCTCCCCCGGCCGCAGCCCCACACCCCGGTCGCGCACCGTCACCGCGACTGCGGGCTCGTCCATGGCGAGCGTGACGCACACGGGCTTGCCCTCGCTGTGCTCGACCGCGTTGCCGATGAGGTTGCGCAGGACGCGCTCGATGCGCCGGGGATCGATCTCCGCGATCACCGGCTCGTCGGGAACACTCACCTCGACCACGCAGCCGGCGCGCTCGGCGACGGAGGCGAGCCCGTCGGCGGCGCGCAGCACCACCGGTACCAGATCCGTAGCCTCGGCGTCGAGCATCGCGAACCCCGCGTCGAAACGGCTGATCTCCAGCAGATCCGTCAGCAGTCCCTCGAAGCGGTCCAGTTCCGCCTGCAGTAGCTCGGCGCTACGCGCCACGGCCGGATCGAAGTCTTCCCGTGAGCCGAAGATGAGGTCGGCGGCCATCCGTACCGTGGTCAACGGCGTGCGCAGCTCATGCGAGACGTCCGAGGTGAACCGCCGTTGCAGCCGCGACATCTCCTCCAGCCGTACGATCTGGCGCTGCAGGTTGGCCGCCATCTGGTTGAACGACGCGGCCAGGCGAGCCAGGTCGTCTTCGCCGCGCACCTCCATGCGCTGGTCCAGCAGGCCGGCGGACAGTCGCTGTGCGGTGCGGGCGGCGATCCGTACCGGCCGGACGACGAGGCGGGTGACCAGCGCGGCAACCATGGCAAGTAACACGACCAGCGCCGCACCGGTCGCGATCAGCGTGGTGCGCACCAGATCGACCGTGGCAACCTCGTTGTCCAGCGGGAACAGGTAGTACAGCTCGAGTTGGCCGCCGGCTCCGCTGCTGTTGACCGGGGCGCCGAAGGCCAGGTACCGGCGCTCCCCCTTGCCGTCCGGGTTGACAGTGACGTACTGACGGGCCTGCTTGCCCCGGCCGACCTCCGCACGCAGCGAAGCGAGCCGCGACGAGGAGAGCACGGCGTAGGCCCCGGCCTTCGGCCAGGCCAGCGACTGAGGGGGCAGGGGGTCCAGCGAGTTGTCGCTGGCGCGCATGACGACCTGGACCTGCCCGCTCTGCTCGGTGTTGCCCAGCGCGACGACCACCGCCGGGATGGTGGTCAGCAGGGCGGGATCGCCGGGCTGGGTGACGCCCTTGAGCTGGCTCGCCGCGTACGCCATGCCCTGGTCCACCGTCTTGTTCGCCGACCTCACCCTGGCGTCGAGTAGGCCACCGGTGATCCTCGAGGCCACCAGGAAACCGAATACCGCCACCACCAGCACCGACAGCACCAGCGTGATCGACACGATCCGAGCCTGCAGCGAGCGGCGCCAGGCCTGGCGGCCACGGGCCCAGGCTCGCGCGGCGTCCCGCAGCGGCCCACTCCCCAGCGTGCGCAGAGCCGTTGACTGCCCCACCGCGACCAGGCGGGCGGAGACCAGGCGGGCGGCGACCGTCGCCACCCACCGGAGGGCGGGCGGCGGTACGCGGACCCGAGCGGCGTCGAGCAGCCGGTGCATACGGCCGGATATGGCGGAGCCGTCGGTGATGACGTCCGGGTCGCTGGGCTCGGGCACGACCTAGCCCGTACCGGCTTTGTAGCCGACGCCGCGCACGGTCAGGATGATCTCCGGCCGCTCCGGGTCGGGCTCGATCTTCGCGCGCAGCCGCTGCACGTGCACGTTCACCAGGCGGGTGTCGGCGGCGTGCCGGTACCCCCACACCTGCTCGAGCAGGACCTCCCGGGTGAACACCTGCCGCGGCTTGCGCGCCAACGCGACGAGCAGGTCGAACTCCAGTGGGGTGAGCTTGACCTCCTCGCCGTCGCGGGTGACGGTGTGTGCCGGCACGTCCATGGTGACCTGGTTGTCGGGCGGCCCGATCGTGAGCAGTTCGGGTGCCACGTCCTCACCCCGGCGCAGCCGGGCCCGCATGCGCGCCACCAGCTCCTTGGGCTTGAAGGGCTTGACCACGTAGTCGTCGGCGCCCGACTCGAGCCCGAGCACCACGTCCACGGTGTCGCTCTTGGCGGTCAGCATCACGATCGGCAGCCCGGACTCGGAGCGGATCGCCCGGCACACGTCGATGCCGCTCATCCCCGGCAACATCAGGTCGAGCAGCACGATATCGGGGCGGGCCTCGCGGAACGCGGAGAGCGCGCGCTCGCCATCAGCCACGAAGGACGGCAGAAAACCTTCGCTGCGCAAGACGATGCCGAGCATCTCGGCGAGCGCGGGGTCATCGTCGACCACCAGTACACGGGCCCTCATGCGGCCCAATGATTCCACCTTTGCGGCTGAACGTGGGTAACGCTCCCCCGACGGGGCGGATCACGGAGTTGTTTGGGGCGTTTTGGGCCATATAAATGATCCCTGGAGTGGGGGTGTACGCAGGTGGCGTGGCCTCACAACGGCGACCGGTCCGGTCCGCAACGCTTGGCGTCACGGGCCGGACCGGTCGTGGTGCGGTCTCAGACCGGAGTTGAGACCATGTCCGCACGATGTTCAGATGAGCTTGACCGCCTCGGCGTAGTGGCACGCCGAAGGGTGCCCCTGGCCCCGGTCGATCAGCGCCGGCACCTCGTTCACGCACTTCTGCCGCTCGGCCTCGCTCAACATGTTGGCGAACTTGGGGCAGCGCGACCGGAACCGGCACCCGCTGGGCGGGCTGACCGGGCTGGGCACGTCACCGGTCAGCGTGATGCGCTTGCGGGTGCGCTCCTTGCGCGGATCCGGCAGCGGAATCGCCGAGATCAGCGCCTGGGTGTACGGGTGCGCCGCGTTCGTGAACAGCTGCTCCTTCTCGGCGATCTCCACGATCCGCCCGAGGTACATCACGGCGACCCGGTCGGCGATGTGCCGAATGACCGACAGGTCGTGCGAGATGAACAGGTACGACAGACCCAGCTCGTCCTGCAGGTCCTCCAGCAGGTTGATCACGCCGGCCTGGATCGACACATCCAACGCGGAGACCGGCTCGTCGAGCACCAGCGCCTTGGGGCGCAGCGCGAGGGCCCGCGCGATACCGATGCGCTGGCGCTGGCCACCGGAGAATTCGTGCGAGTACCGGTTGCCGTGCTCGGGGTTGAGCCCCACCAGGCGCAGCAGCTCACGTACCTTGTCTCGCCCCTGCGTACCGGAGCCGTAGAGCCCATGGATCTGCAGCGGCTCGGCGACGATCTCGTTGACCGTCATGCGGGGGTCGAGCGAGGCGAACGGGTCCTGGAACACGATCTGCAGGTCCCGCCGCAGCGGCCGCATCTGAGCGGCCGAGAGCTCGACCAGGTTACGGCCGCCGTAGATCACCTCGCCGGACGTCGCCTTGAGCAGGTTCAGCAGCAACCGGCCGGTCGTCGTCTTACCGCAGCCGGACTCGCCGACCAGCCCCAGCGTCTCGTTTCCGAACAGGTCGAACGACACCCCGCACACCGCGTGCACGTCGCCGATGCGCCGACGTACGAGGCCGCGCGAGCGTACCGGGAAGTGCTTGACCAGGTCACGTACCGCGAGGACCGGCTCACCGGCACCGCCGGCCGCACCGCCCACGCTAGCGTCGACCACGTTCGCGGCCGTCATTGCTGTACCTCCAGATCCCGAGGCGTCATGTCCTCGGTGTCCGCTGACGTCGGCCGAAACAGCTGCTCGGCGGTCGCACCGACCAACTTGTCGTGGAAGTGGCAGGCCGACAGGTGATCGGCCGTGTCGGTGGCGTACAGGTCGGGCTCCCGCTCGTCGCAGACCTCCTGCGCGAGCGGGCACCGCGGCGTGAAGGGGCAGCCGGGTGGCAGGTTCATCAACGACGGCGGGGAGCCCACGATCGGGGTCAGCCGCTCGCGACCCTCCTGGTCCAGGCGCGGCAGGCTGCCGAGAAGACCCAGCGTGTATGGCATCCGCGGCTGGTAGAACACCTCGTCGACGGTGCCCTTCTCGACCAGCTTGCCGGCGTACATCACGCAGATGCGGTCGGCGTGACCGGCGATGACCCCGAGGTCGTGGGTGATCAGCACCAACGCGGCCCCGGTGGCGGCGCGGGCCGCCTCGAGCGCCTCCAGCACCTGCGCCTGCACCGTCACGTCCAGGGCGGTGGTCGGCTCGTCGGCGATGATGATGTCCGGGTCGTTCGCCATCGCGATGGCGATGACCACCCGCTGCCGCATGCCGCCGGACATCTCGTGCGGGTAGTTGTTCACCCGCTGCTCCGGAAACGGGATGCCGACCGTCGCGAGCAGCTCGATCGCCCGGTCCATCGCCGCCTTCTTGGAGATGTCGTGGTGGGCCAGGACCGCCTCCGCGATCTGGTAACCCACGGTGTAGACCGGGTTGAGCGAGGTCAGCGGATCCTGGAAGATCATGGCGATCTTCTTGCCGCGGATCGACGCGTAGTCGTTCTCGCTGCGGCCGAGCAGCTCTTCGCCCCGGAAGCGCACCGACCCCTTGATCCGCGCGGTCTTCGGCAGCAGGCCCATGATCGCCATCGAGGTCACCGACTTACCCGAGCCGGACTCGCCGACGATCCCCATCGCCTCCCCCGGCGCCAGCCGGTAGCTGACGCCGCGGACGGCCTGGACGACGCCGTCATCGGTGGGGAACTCGACGGTCAGGTTCTCGACCACGAGTACGGCCTCGCCGTCGCCGGCCTTCCGGCCCAGCTCGATACTGGTCTCTGCGGTCATCGGCGTTGCCTCGTCTGTCGGGGGTCGAGCGCGTCGCGCAGACCGTCACCGACGAAGTTGATCGTCAGTGCGATCAGGATGATGAACAAACCGGGGAAGTAGAACAGCCATGGCCGGGTCTGGACCGCCGACTGTGCGTCCGTGATCAGCAGGCCCAGCGAGGTGTCCGGGGCCCGTACGCCGAAGCCGATGTAGGACAGCGCCGTCTCGGCAAGAATGCCGCCGGCGACCAGCAGCGTCGCGTTGACGATGACGACCGCGAACGCGTTGGGCACCAGGTGGCGCAGGATGATCCGGGTGTCCGAGGCGCCCAGCGCCCGGGCGGCCTCGATGAACTCCTGCTCCCGCAGCGACAGCACGACGCCGCGGACCACCCGCGCCACATAGGGGGCGCTCAGCCCGCCGAGGATCAGGGCGATCATCCACCAGGCACCGCTGGTGGTGTTGCCAAGCGCCGCGGCGAGCGCGATCGCGGGGATAGTCAGGATCAGGTCGGCGATCCGCATGAGGCTGGAGTCGGCCAGGCCCCGGTAGTACCCGGAGATGCCGCCCCACACCACGCCCAGGGTCGAGGCGACGAGCGCGATGCAGAGCGCCACCTTCACGGACTGCTGCAGCCCGCGCAGCACCTGGGCGAACGCGTCGTGCCCGAGGCCGTCGGTGCCGAACGGGTGCCCCAGCGAAGGTGGCTGGGAGTTGTCCGGGGTGATGTCGGTGAACTTGTACTTCCAGACCAGCGGCCCGATGAACGCGAGCAGGACGATCAGTACGAACACGACCACGCTGGCGACGGCCAGCCGGTGACGCATGAAGCGGCGCATCGCCTGTCGGAGCTGGCTGCGCTCCTTGACGCCGAACTCGCGATCGGTTCCCGCGGGCGGCGACGTCGGTGGGGGGGTAACCGGCGTCGTCATCGAACTCGCACGCATCTCACTCATGCCATCACCGCGCTTCGCTCACTCATGCGATCGCCTCGCTCACTCATAGCGGATCCTCGGGTCGAGCACGCCGTACAGGAGGTCGGCGACGAGGTTGAAGAGGATGACGATGATCGCGGAGACGAGCAGCCAACCCATCATCGCGTATGCGTCCTTGTCCCCGACGGAGTCGAGGAAGAACTCGCCCAGACCGTGCCACTGGAAGACCCGCTCGGTGACCACGGCGCCGCCGAGCAGTGCCGCGATGTCCAGTGCCGTCACGGTCGTCAGGGGGATCAGTGCCGTCCGGAGGGCGTGGCGCACCAGGACCTGTCGTGGCCGCAGTCCCTTGGCCCGCGCGAGGCGGACGTAGTCGCTGTTGAGCACTTCGAGCATGGATGCCCGCTGGAAGCGGCTCCATGCCGCGTAGCTGACCAGTCCCAGCACGATGGTCGGGAGGACCATGTGCCCGGCGATGTCCTTGACGTGTCCCCAGGCCGAGTCGTCGGTGAGGAAGACGGACTTGTCGCCGATCGTGAAGAAGGTCTGGCTGCCCGTGGCCTGGTTGTACGCGATGCCGGCGGTCTTGAGCAGGATCGCGAACCAGAACGTAGGCATCGCCAGGAACAGGAAGCCGACGAAGGTGAACGAGTAGTCGGTGACCGAGTACTGCTTGATGGCGCTCACGACGCCCGTGATCACGGCGAAGATGAGGGCGATCAGGACCGATATCAGGACCAGGCGCAGCGTCACCACGAGTCGGCCGGTCAGTTCGTCACCGATGTTGATGTTGGAATGGACGGACGGGCCGAAGTCACCGTGCAGGACCAGGTTCTTCAACCAGTTCCAGTACTGCACGTATATCGGCTGGTCCAGGCCCAACCGATGCTCCTCGTTCAGGATGGTCTGTCGCGGCGGCGGCGGGTTGCGCAGCTTCAGGCCCTCCAGCGGGTCGCCGGAGAGCTTGACCATGACGAAGACCAGGATGCTCGATCCGATCAGGATGGGGATCGAGATGAACAGGCGTCGTATGACGTACGCGAGCACGCAAAACCTCCAAGCTGTGCCCACTTAAGTGCGGATCCCGGACGCCACGCGCCCGGGATCCGACACTACCTAATATGCAAATGGCGTCTACGTTTCCCTACCGGGGGACTACGTCACTTGGCGGAGGCGCGCAGGCCCCACTCCTGGGTGTTGTAGGGCGGCCCGACGTTGGTCGCGTTGTCGCGGATGTTCGCGAACTGCGAGTACACGCCGAGGAACGTCGGCTTCTGGAACAGCGGAAGCACGTAGAAGTCGTTCGCCATGAGCTGGTCGGCCCCGTTGAGGGTCTCAGCGGCCTTCTTCGGGTCGGTCTCGCCGGCCGCCTTCTTCAGCAGGTCGTCGCTCTGCGTGTTCACCCATTTGCCGTAGTTGCTGGAGCTGGTGCTTCCCCACAACTGCTGGCCGCCCTGGAACGGGAACGGGGTGCCCACCCAGGCGAACAGGATGGCGTCGAAGTCACCGGAGGCCAGCGTCTTGCCCAGGGACTGGATCGGCGTGACGTCGACCTTGATACCCAGCTTCTGCATCTCGTTCTGGAACAACTCGCTGGTCGCCTTGCGCAGCACGTTGCCGTTGGTGTAGCTGATCCGCAGCGTGACCGGCTCGCCGGTCGGGGTCGTCAGCGCCGTGCCCACGCCCTTGTAACCGGCGTCGGTCAGGACCTTCTTGGCCGTCTCGACATCGCCCTTACCAGCACCCGTGGAGCTGATGACGTCCTTGTAGCCGGCCTGGCCGGGCATGAAGTTGTGGTTGTCCAGCGGCTTGGCGCCCGGCACGAACTGGCCGATCGTCTTGTCGATGATCGCCTGGCGGTCAACCGTGGTGAAGATCGCCTGGCGCAGCGCCTTGTCGGCCAGGAACTTGTTTTTCAGGTTGAGGTCGATGTGCTCCCAGGTCAGACCCTTACCCAGGGTGTACTGCACGTTGGGGGCCAGCGCCTTCACCTGGTTGACCATGTCCGCGTTGGGCTGCGGGTAGATCGCCTGCACCTCGTTGTTCTGGAGGGCGGGCACCTCCTGCGACTGGTCGGTGATGATCCGGAAGATCAGCTTGTCGAGGCTCGGCTTGACCTTGCCGTACCACTTCGGGTTCGGCGCCAGAGTGACCGAGACGTCCTTCTGGAAGTCCGAGATCTTGTACGGCCCGCCCGAGTAGGTCGGCTGGTTCTCGTTGAACCACTTCCACGAAGTGGCGAGGTCACCGTGCTGCTTGGCGACGTGCGCCGGGTACAGCCCGCCGAAGGGCTGCTTCCAGTCGGAGTACGGCGTGTCGTAGACCACGGTCACGGTCTTGCCGTTGTCCGAGCCGGTGACCGACTTCATCAGCTCGTAGCCGGAGGTCGACGCGGCGCTGCAGTCCTTGCAGTCCTTGCCGTTCTGGGTCTGCCAGGCGTAGACGAAGTCGTCGGCCGTGATCGGCGTGCCGTCGTCCCAGACGGCTTCCTTCTTAATCTTGTAGACGACCGTCTGCGGGCTGGTGCTCGTCTGCTCGACCGAGGTCATCATGTCGGTGTTCACCGGCGTGGAGAAGTCCGGCATGGTGTTGAACGCGCTGGGCAGCACACCACCGAGGACTTCTTGGAAGTCGAAGGTGTTGGAGTCCGCGTCGTTGAGGTTCCAGCCCGTGATCTTCTTCTCGATCGTGTAGGTGAGCGTGCCACCCTGCTTGGTCTTGCCGCCGTTGCAGTCGTTCGGCTTGGTGGTGCAGTCGGCGAAACTCGTCGAGACGGACTTGCCGCTGTCCGAACTGCCGCCACCACCACACGCCGAAACCACCAGCAGTGAGACGCCAGCGGCGACAACAGCGCCCGCCAACCTCTTACCTGTGCGCATCTTCCCTCCAGTCAGCTACCGCAACCGTCCATCGGCACGCCTAGACCACGGCATGGTGCGCGGACCAAGGCCGATAGTGGCTGCGATGTAGTGCCTAAGCAAACTTGGCCTATGGCCCACTGCAAAGAGGGTGCCTCAATTCGTGACTGTCCCGTTATGTGGACGCCACTACAGGGTCATACCCATCATCCGTACGCCCCATCTTTGCCAACCGAAAGGACAGACCTTACGGCCGTTGACCCGACCAACGCCTGACATATCCGGTATGCTACGCTGTTTGGCCCAGCCGGGATGGACGACCATGTGGCTCGGGAACCCGTCCACGCAACCGGATTACGCCTCGAAGAGCGCTCGACCCCAGTAGTCGTCGACCGTCCGGACACCGGGCGGACACGCGAAGAGCCCGCTGGCCACGTGCCGCAGGTACTCGTTCATCACGTCGCGCCGGGCCAGCCTCGTCTGGATCGGTACGAACTGCCGGCGCCGGTCGAATAGGTGCCGAGAGTCACGTCCCGTGCGCGCGTAAGGAAGGGCGCCTCGCAGCACGTTTTTGTGCCGCGAGGCGCCCTTGCCTACGTACAGGAGCTAGATAGAGGCAGTCAGTAGCGGTAGTGCTCCGACTTGTAGGGGCCCTCGACGGCCACGCCGATGTAGTCGGCCTGATCCTTCGACAGCTGGGTGAGCTTGACACCGAGGGCGTCCAGGTGCAGCCGGGCCACCTTCTCATCCAGGTGCTTGGGCAGGGTGTAGACACCCAGAGGGTACTGGTCGGTCTTGGCGAACAGTTCGATCTGCGCCATCACCTGGTTGGTGAACGAGTTGCTCATGACGAAGCTGGGGTGCCCGGTGGCGTTGCCCAGATTCAGCAGTCGCCCCTCCGACAGCACGATGATCGAGTGTCCGTCCGGGAACACCCACTCGTGAACCTGCGGCTTGACCTCGTTCTTGACGATGCCGGGCGTTTTCGCCAGCCCGGCCATGTCGATCTCGTTGTCGAAGTGGCCGATGTTGCCCACGATCGCCTGGTGCTTCATCTGGGCCATGTGCCCGGCGGTGATGATGTCCTTGTTGCCGGTCGTCGTCACGAAGATGTCGGCAGTGCCGACCACGTCCTCGAGCGTGGTGACCTGGTAGCCGTCCATCGCCGCCTGCAGCGCGCAGATCGGGTCGATCTCGGTGACGATCACCCGGGCGCCCTGCCCACGAAGCGACTCCGCGCTGCCCTTACCCACGTCGCCGTACCCGCAGACCACGGCCACCTTGCCGCCGATGAGCACGTCGGTGGCCCGGTTGATGCCGTCGATCAGGGAGTGGCGGACGCCGTACTTGTTGTCGAACTTCGACTTGGTCACCGAGTCGTTGACGTTGATCGCCGGGAACAGCAGCGTGCCGGCGTTCTGCATCTCGTACAGCCGGTGCACGCCGGTGGTGGTCTCCTCGGTGACGCCCTTGATGCCGGCCGCGACCCGGGTCCAACGCTGGTTGTCCTCCGTGAGGGAACGGCGCAGCAGGTCGAGGATGATGGCGTACTCCTCGCTGTCATGCTCGGACACCGCCGGCACCGCGCCGGCACCCTCGAACTCCGCACCCTTGTGCACCAGCAGGGTCGCGTCCCCACCGTCGTCGAGGATCATGTTGGGCCCCCGACCGTCGGGCCACAGCATCGCCTTCTCGGTGCACCACCAGTACTCGGGAAGGGTTTCGCCCTTCCATGCGTACACCGGGACACCGGCCGGAGCCTCGGGCGTGCCGTTCGGGCCCACCGCGATCGCGGCAGCGGCGTGGTCCTGGGTCGAGAAGATGTTGCAGGACGCCCAGCGCACCTGCGCGCCCAGCGCGACCAGCGTCTCGATCAGGACGGCGGTCTGGATCGTCATGTGCAGCGACCCGGTGATCCGAGCACCCCGTAGCGGCTGTGACTGTGCGTACTCCTCGCGCAGCGCCATCAGACCGGGCATCTCGTGCTCGGCGAGTTGAATCTCCTTGCGACCGAACGCCGCGAGCGACAGGTCCGCAACTTTGAAATCGCCGTCGGTGACAGTCTGCGGGCGTCCGGACGTAGCCGCGTTTGCCCGCGGCTGAGTTGTACTCGCCATGAATTCTCCAGATCTACCAATGCGTGTGCAGGCGGCAGCAATCCACCCTACGCGCAACGCAAAGCACGCGGGGCAGTGGTGTCAGCACCACCGCCCCGCGCAATCCCCCCGGATTGTTTCCCCCACGCGTGACTCGGGCCCCCCGCCTCGATGACATTGCGTAGCTAATAAATTACCGGTCGCAATTTTTCAGTCAAGGCAAAAGGGGACAATCCAGGTTGCCGAACGGGTGCAGTCGACTCGGACGATTGGCGGGCCGAGGATCAGGCGGTCGTCGCCTGGTAGACCTCACCCGAGCCGGCGACCGTGGCGGTGCGGCCAGCCACACCGAACGCGGCCTGCCCCCCGGTGAGTACCAACTCCTCCGCCCCGTCGGCGACGCGGACCTCCCCGCGCAGGCAGAGCACGATGCGCGGACCGTGGCCGGGCAGTGTGACCTGACCGCCCGCAAGATCAGCCCGGTGCAGCACGAAGTCGTCGATGGGCGTCGGCCAGGTCACCAGCCCGGGCGCCACCTCACGCGGGCGCACGACCGGATCGGTGAGCACTTCAAAGCGCAGTACCCGCAGCAGCTCGGGCACGTCCACGTGTTTGGGGG
>JAOPWA010000562.1 GCA_025965915.1 Dactylosporangium sp.
CGCCGATCTCGGAGTTATTGATCAATAACTCCGAGATCGGCGCAAACAGATGTCAGCCCTGACGGTACCGCGGGAAGGCGCCGCGCCCGGCGTAGCGTGCCGCGTCGTCGAGCTCGTCCTCGATGCGCAGCAGCTGGTTGTACTTGGCGACCCGCTCCGAACGGGCCGGCGCGCCGGTCTTGATCTGGCCGGAGCCGACCGCCACGGCCAGGTCGGCGATCGTGGTGTCCTCGGTCTCGCCCGATCGGTGGCTCATCATCGTGCGGTAGCCGCTGCGGTGGGCCAGCTCGACCGCCTCGAACGTCTCGGTCAGCGAGCCGATCTGGTTGACCTTGACCAGGACGGCGTTGGCCGCACTCTCGGCGATGCCCCGGGCGATGCGCTGCGGGTTGGTCACGAACAGGTCGTCACCCACGATCTGGATGCGCCGGCCCAACTCGTTGGTCATCGCGCTCCAGCCGGCCCAGTCCTCCTCCGCGAGCGGGTCCTCGATGGACACGATCGGGTAGGAGTCGACGAGCTTCGCGTAGTAGGCGGTCATCTCGTCGGCCGACTTGGGCGAGCCTTCGAACACGTACGCCCCGTCGCGGTAGAACTCGGTGGCGGCGACGTCGAGCGCGAGGACGATGTCGTCGCCGAGCGTGTATCCGGCGGCGGCAACGGCCTCGCCGATCAGGTCCAGCGCGGCGGCGTTGGCCGGCAGGCTGGGCGCGAAGCCACCCTCGTCACCGAGGCCGGTGGCCAGGCCCTTCTTCTTCAGTACGGACTTGAGCGCGTGGTAGACCTCCGCGCCGTAGCGCAGGGCCTCCTGGAACGTGGGAGCCCCGATCGGAGCGATCATGAACTCCTGGATGTCCACGTTGGAGTCGGCGTGGGCGCCGCCGTTCATGATGTTCATCATCGGCACCGGCAGCAGATGCGCGTTGGGGCCACCCAGGTACCGGAACAGGCTGAGCTCGGCCGACTCGGCGGCGGCCCTCGCGACCGCCAGGGAGACGCCGAGGATCGCGTTGGCGCCCAGGTCGGACTTGTCCGGGGTGCCGTCCAGTTCGATCATGCGCTGGTCGATCGCGCGCTGCTCACTCGCCTCGTATCCGACCAGCTCAGGCGCGATACGTTCGGTGATGTTGTCAACCGCGCGCAGGACGCCTTTGCCGCCGTAGCGCTTGGGGTCGCCGTCGCGCAGCTCCAGCGCTTCGAAGGCGCCGGTGGAGGCGCCGGACGGCACCGCCGCCCGCGCTATCGTGCCGTCGTCGAGCCCGATCTCAACCTCGACCGTCGGGTTGCCCCGCGAGTCGAGAATTTCGCGGGCGACGATTCCCTCGATGGTGGCCACTGCTTGGGCTCCTTCGCCTTATCGAGAACGCCAGCGCCGCGGCGTTGCGGCACACGTATCCAGGCAGCCTATCGGCGCCCCCGCGAGCGGTGTCGACGTACCTCGCGGAGCGCGCCGGATGTGCCTTCGGTCACACTCTCCCGGTGACCCATGGCCAAACCAGTATGCGGTTTGCGTGAACTCGCAATTAGGGGCGAGGCTATGGGCCATGCGTCCCGCGCGTACCCGACCCGCTGCCCGGCACACCCGTCGCGCCGCGGCGACGCTCGTGACCGTGGCTCTTGGCGCCGCCCTCGCCGGCTGCGGCTCCATCGGTGGCGCGCGGCAGGTGATCGACCGCGCCCACCTGGTCAACCAGTTGGCGAGCCGGCTCGACCGAGCCAGCGAGTTGACCTACACCGCCGACTACCAGCTTCCCGGCGGGGCGCACGCCACCATCACCCAGGCTCAGGATCCGGTACGTGCGGCGTACACCTACCCCGGCGGCAGGTTCGCGACCACCCCGGACGCGACCATCGACTGCCGCACCGACAACGGCACCATGACGTGCACCCTTACCGCGCCGCCATCGCCGAGCACCGACGCGACTACGACGCTACTGAACGCGCTGCGCGACCGCGGCCTGGTGCCGCCCACGCTCGTCGTCGGCCTACTCACCGCCGCGTCGCTGTCGCCGAACACGGTGATCGAGCAGCACGACACGACGCTCGCCGGCGAGCACGCCACCTGCGTCGAGGTCTCCGGGGTGGAAAACTCGGTCGCCTCGCAGTTCGACGCCTGCATCACGTCCGCCGGCGTGCTCGGATCGTTCAAGGGCACGGTCAACAGCAAGGAGATGGAAGTCTCACTGAACCGCTACGTCGCGTCGGTCGCCCAGGACGCGTTCGACGTGCCCGGCGGCGCGCAGACCGTTGACGAGCGCGCGAAGAACAACAGCTAAAGACCGAGCAGGCCGCGTACGTGGCGGGGCGCCGGCGAACCGTGGGCGAGCATCCGGTCGTGCCAGGCCCGCAGTGACACGTCGGCCGGCCGCGCCTTCGCTATCGCCGACACCTCCGTGTACCCGACGAAGTACGTCGACAGCTGAGTCGAGGTCAGCAGCGCCCGGCGCCACTTCCCAGCCGCCTCGCCCTCCTCCTGGAAGCCCTCATCGATCATCATCGCCATCGCGTCGGCCTCGGTCATCCCCTCGCAGTGCACGAGCTGGTCGAGGATCGCGTTGATGCTCATACGCAGCTGCATCTTCAGCTGCTGGGCACGCACCGACCGGCCGCCGAAGCCCCGCTCGACCATGAGCTCCTCGGCGTACACCGCCCAGCCCTCCACGAACGGGCCCGAAAAGCCCAGCGCCCGGGCCCGCGTCGAGCCGCGGAACCGGCGCGAGTGGGCCAACTGCAGGAAGTGTCCGGGCATCGCCTCGTGCACGCTCAGGTTGCGGATCATGTGGCTGTTGTACTCGCGGTAGAACGACTCCACCCGCTCGGCCGACCAGTCGCCGGGGGTCGGCGCGATGCAGTAGAAGGTCGGCAGGTCGCCGGTCTCCAGCGGACCCGGCGGATCGCAGTACGCGACCGCGATACCGCGGGCAAACTCCGGCATTTCCATGATCACGCACGGGTCGTCGATGAGGGTGGCCAGGTCGTGCTCGCTGACGAACTCGGTCGCCTCGCCCAGGGTCACCTTCGCCAGGTCGACGATCGTGGTGTTGTCGGGGTGGTCGGCGGCGAGCTGATCGAGAGCGGCCCGGATGTCCGGCTTCCCTGCCAGCTCCATCGCGACCTCGCGCAGTTCGGCCGTGACCCGCTCGAGGTTGGCCCGCGCGCGGGAGAGGATCTCGGAGGCCGGCAGCTCGGTGTCGAGCGCGTGCCACAGCCTCGCCTCCCACAGCCGCCGGCCGAGCCGCGGGTCCCGGCCGCCGTCGCCGGCCTCCTCGGCCCGGTCGCACAGCCAGGTGACGAACTCGCCGAGCGCGACGATCGCCCGCTGCCGCATCGGTTCCACGGTGTCGGCGAGCGCTGGCGCCTGTGCGATCAGGTTGGGCAGGTCGTCGCGGATCAGCGCGGCCGTACCGGAGAACTGCCCGACGGCGGTCTCCAGGTGGATGCGCGGGCAGTCGGTGAGCACCGAGCGGGCGGTCGCGAGCGCGTCCGGGATCGCCGACAGCCGGGCCGCGATGGAGCTCAAGCGCTCCTCGGCCGGCGCGAACGGGCGCGCGATCAGCCCGTACAGCAGCGAGCCGGGGTTGTGGTGCAGTGGATTCCACTCGTGCTCGCGTACCTGGCCCAGCTCGAACAGCGACCGCTCGACACGTGCGAGCAGCGCCGCGTGGTCTACCTGGTCCTGCGGGTCGAGTGCGTCGATATCCACCTGGGACAGCGCCGCCGACGCGTCGTGCAGCATGGCCACGTCACCCGCGACCGCATCCGGCGAGTAGTCGGGCAGCCGGTCGTCGAAGCGGTGGTCGCCGGCGAACGCGGCCAGCTGCGGGCTGGTTTCCAGTACGGCGTCGACGATGTGTTCGGCGAGCGGTACGAAGTCCTGCGGCATGCCGAGCAACCTACCCGCCGGGTGGGCCTGCGACCACCGGATGCCCCCGATCGAGCCGGACCAGCCGGCCGAGAACCCGCACGGCCCGGTCCAGCTCATGCGGCGACTGGGCGGCGTAGCCCAGCACCAGTCCCGGTGCACCTCCGCCGCGCAGCCGCAGTG
>JAOPWA010000580.1 GCA_025965915.1 Dactylosporangium sp.
AGACCCTTGCGGCCTGCCTCGCGTTCGTAGCCGTCGCCACCTGCGGGCTGACGGTGCTGCTCCGCGCCGCGCACGACGCCGCCCCGTTCTGGGACGCGTTGACGACCGCGATCTCGCTGGCCGCTCAGTACCTGTTGAATGTCAAGAAGGTCGAGACCTGGCTGTTCTGGATGGCCGCCGACATCATCTACATCCCGCTGTACGCATCGAAGGGCCTCACCTTGACCGCGGTCGTGTACGTGCTGTTCCTCGGCATGACGATCCTCGGGCTGCGGTCCTGGCTGGCCGCCTACCGCACGCAGCGACAGGCAATGTCCGCTCCGGCCGCGACTGCGCCGGTCAGCGACGGGGACCCGGTGGCGGCATGAGGGCGTTCCGGCACGGCCTGGTGATCGGCAAGTTCTATCCGCCGACGCTTGGGCACCATCACCTGATCCGCGCCGCCGCGGCCAAGGCCGACCGGCTCACCGTCGTCTGCATGGCCGCCGGTGTCGAAACGATCCCGCTCGCCGACCGGGTCGCGTGGCTGCGCGCCGAGCACGCCGCCGATGCCAGAGTCACGGTGGTCGGCATCCGTTGCGACGCGCCGATGGACCTCGGTGACGAGACGGTGTGGGCCGCGCAGGTCGCGCTGATGCGGTCGGCGGTGGCGACGGTGACCGATGAGCCGGTGGATGCCGTGTTCACCAGCGAGGGGTACGGCGAGGAACTCGCCTCCTGGTTCGGCGCCAAGCACGTGCCCGTCGACGCCGACCGTGTGGCCGTCCCGATCAGTGGCACCGCGGTCCGCGCCGACCTCGCCGCCGGATGGGGATACCTCGCGCCGGCGACCCGGGCCGGGCTCACCACCCGGGTGGTGCTCGTCGGGGCGGAGTCCACCGGCACCACCACAATCTCCCGACTGCTTGCCGAGCATTACCGCGGCCACGGCGGCGTCTGGGCGCGTACGCAATGGGTCGGCGAGTACGGACGCGACTACACGACGATCAAATGGGAGCGCGAACGCGCGAGCCGACCGGACCTCGCCCTGGACGACCTGGAGTGGACCGCGGAAGACTTCGACCTCGTCGCGGCCGAGCAGACCCGCCGGGAGAACGCCGCAGCGGAGGCCGGCTCACCCCTGCTCGTCTGCGACACCGACGCCTTCGCCACCACCGTCTGGGAACGCCGGTACCTCGGGTCGCGGTCGCGTACCGGGCAGCCCTGGACGACCGTGCTGGCGTGGCGCGCGGTCTATTTCGTCACCGACCACCGTGGCGTGCCGTGGGTCGACGACGGGCTCCGCGAAGGCGACCAGGACATCCGGGCGGCGATGACCGGCTGGTTCACCCGCGCGCTCACCGACGCCGGCGAGTCCTGGGTACTGCTGACCGGCAGCATCGAGCAACGACTCGCTCTCGCGATCCGCACGACCGATTTGCTGCTCGCCCAGGCCGCGACGTTCGCCGCGCCGGTGCCGGACCCGAGCGGGACACGTGACCGAGGGAGGCTCTGATGACTACGCGCGGCAATGCCGACCGGCCAGGTGAAGACGCGTTCCTCACCGCGTACGACCCGGCCGAGTTCCCGCCGTTCGCACTCACCGTGGACCTCAACATCTTCACGATCCGCGACGGCGTCCTCACCGTGCTGCTGGTGAAACGTCGCGAGCACCCATACAAGGGATTCTGGGCACTGCCCGGCGGGCACGTCAAGCACGGCCAGGAGACCGCCGACCAGGCCGCGGTGCGGGAACTCGGTGAGGAGACCGGCCTGGACTGGACCACCACCGGTGGGCACCTCGAGCAGGTCGCCACCTACACCGATCCGGACCGCGACCCGCGCATTCGAGCCGGCCTGCACGTCGCGTCGGTCGCCTACGTCGCGCTCGCTCCGCACCTGCCCGACCCGACCGCCGGCACAGATGCGGCACAGGCCCGCTTCTGGCCGGTCGAGGACCTCGACCTCGACGAGCAACGGATCGCCTGGGACGCCCGCCAGCCCTACAGCGGGGACCCACCGTTCCTCGCCTACGACCACGCACTCATCCTGTCCGACGCGCTCGAGCGGATCCGGGCGAAGCTGGAGTACTCCACGCTGGCCGCGCAGTTCGTCACCGAACCGTTCACCCTCGCCGATCTACGGCGTGTCTACCAGGCGGTGTGGGGCGACGCGCCGGACCTGGCGAACTTCCGGCGCAAGGTACTCAAGACCCCCGGGTTCGTCATCCCGACCGACGAGCACCGCGCGGCCGCCAGGGAGCGTGGTGGCGCTCCCCCGCTGCTCTACCGCCGTGGCGACGCTCAGTGGATCAATCCACCGTTCATCCGCGAACGCGAATCCGGCAAACGAGGCGGGCCCTGCACGGGGACCACTGAACGATCAGAAGACGCAATCCGAGCAGCAGCAAGAAAGGCGGCAATCATGGCAACGATCATCGTGGCGGGAGCTCCGGAACCGGACCCGGCCAAGCGCATCATCGACTACGTGACCGCTCGCGGAACCGGCGAGACGGTACGCATCTACGACCTGGGCGGGCAAGGCGACGCCTTTATCCTCACTGCTGAGGAGATCACCCGGACGAGAAAAATGCACTCGCACATGAGCAACGCCGAACGGGACTGGTTCGTGCAACGAGCGGCCGAGTGCGGCCCGCTATGGCGTGCGGTACCTCCGGACGCCCGGCTGGCCGACGCCGACCCCAGCGTCCACGGCGGCCTGTACGACGACATGCTCGCCCTGTTCAACCACTTCGACGGAGCGGGCGAACCAGGGATCGGCTACGGCAAGATCTCGAAGGTGCTGCACCTCAAGCGCCCGCACCTGTATCCGATCCTCGACTCTAAGCTCAGGGACGCGTACCGCGGGCCTGCCGCAGCCGCCGCGGAGCGCTACCAGCACCATCGACCCGGGGTGCGCTGGTCGTTCTGGGCCGCCGTTCGGGACGACGTCCTCAACCCCGCCAATGTCGAAGCGCTGAAGGCGGTTCGTACAGAGATGCGCAACCACCGAGACGACCTTGTGCAGCGCGCCGCGGAACTCAGCGATGTCCGGTTACTCGACATCCTCACCTGGTGCCACTAGCCCGAGTTTCCTGGTTAGCATGATCGATTAGGCTGTTTTCGCAGCTCATGTGGGTTTGCTGGGCCTATGACCTAAGTCAATGTGCCCAGCGTATCAAGTCGAAGATGTCGATGAGTTTCTGCTGTTGGGGGCTGGCTTCGGTGAGCTGGTGGCGGGGTTTTGGGGCGTCCGCCGGTGGAGGGGTAGATCAGCACGGTTTCCTGGATGCCGGCGAGTTGGGTGAGTAGTTCCCGGACGGAGAGGTTCAGGCCGGCGTGGGTTGCCTCGCGGCGCATGAGGTGGGCGATCTGCAGGGCGAGGACGCAGGTGTAGACGTGCATGCGGATGCTCTGGTCGGTCCAGTGGTGCATGGGTGAGAACGACACGACTGTTGGGTCTTTGAGTTGACGGAACCCGAACTCGGCGTCGGATTGGGAGCGGTAGGCGGCCACGACGTCGCTGATGGGCCAGGAGTCCCGGTTGGTGACCAAGACTCGCTTGCCGAACAGTTCGGCTTCCAGCGCGGCGCGGGCCTTCTCGTCGATTCTCCAGGACAGGCGCAGCGTCGAGGGGGTGTCACCGGCGAGTTGCCAGATGAGTACCTGGCGGACCCAGGTGTCTTTGCATAGGGAGGCGACGTCGGCGGCGACGGCGTCGCGGGTGCGGCGGGTTTTACCGCGTTGCAGCGGGCGGCGAGTTCCGCCAGCTTGGCCTCGGTCTTGGCCAGGGTCTGGTCGAACCCGCGGGATTGGCCGGCGTGCAGGGTTGGGGAGTGGGTGAGGATGACGCGGGTAGGTTGGCCGTAGATGTCTTTGCGTGTTTGCAGGGCGGTCAGGCCGGCGAAGCGTTCGGCGTCCACAGCCCTGCGCCTGCGTTTGGGTGCCACGGTCAGGTCGGGATGGTCGGAGGGTGGCAGCGAGGTCACGTAGCCGATTCCGGTGGCACGCAGGTGCTCGAAGTTCGCTGTGGAGTTCTGCCCGGCGTCGAAGACCACGGTCACCTCGCCCAGCGCCTCGTCGGTGACGGCGCGGTAGCGGTGGCAGAGTTCGTCGAGCACGGTGGCGAACTGGGTGACATCGGGCCGGTTGCCGGAGCAGGTGTGTGAGACCAGCGGGATCCCGCCGTCGCGGGTGACGACGAGACCGAGGCCGACCAGCCGTAGATCGGAGCGTTTCTGCTTTGCTTTGCCGCGCTGGGCCAGGTCTGCCTTGTCGTTGCCGGTGTCGATGTAGGTCGCGAAGTTCGTCATATCCAGCGCCACCGCCGACACGTCCAGCCTGAATTGTTCGATCATCGCCTGGGTGACGCGGCGTTCGATCTCGACCAGGTGGGTCTGGGTGACGACGTGTAAGGCGTCCCAGAACCGGCGGTGCTCCAGCACACTCGCGCGGATTTTGGTAACCGGTCTGCCGTCGTGGTGGCCCACCAGTCGGCGAACACCCGCTTTGAACACGGATCGACGAGGCGGTTGATGGCGGCCAGGGTCAAGTACGTTGCCCCTGCCGAAAACCCATCCGCCCTGGTGAGAGCTGGCGTACCGGGTGTCGGGAATCTTGGCGCCAGTTTCGTGCGCTGGACTCTCACGCAGCCGGTGACCGCCA
>JAOPWA010000589.1 GCA_025965915.1 Dactylosporangium sp.
ACAGGTATCGGCAAGGTCCACCTCGAACACGTCTTCGCCGCGACCGCCATCAACCTCATCCGCCTCGACGCCTGGTGGACCGGCACGCCCCTGCAACGCACCCGGACAACCCACCTCGCCCGCCTCGACCTCGCCCTGGCCGCATAGCCCGAATTAGGCAACAGGGTCCCACAGGTAGACCTCCCGCTGACAGGCCAAGCCAGACGGAAGCGCGCCATGGCCGGCCCAGCGCGCGAGCACGGCTAAGCCTCGGTGAAATCGAGGCAGATCTTCTTCAGCGTAGGGCCTGCGCGGAGGCCGAGTCATGGGCTGGTGAGATTGAGGGAATCGGCCAAACCCTGCGATTCCTTAGCGATGCGCAGCGGATCTGCTTGCCGCGGCAGCATTGGCAGCCCAACCAGCGTCCAGTCAGCCTCTTTGCAAGGGTCGAGTCGTCTTCACTATGCTGGCGGCATCCAAATATGGAACTTCCGCCATCCAATGTAGAGTCCACCGCTGTGACCTGCGTTGTCGACCGGTTCCCCTGTACCGAGGACGCTGATGTCTGAATTCTCCTCACCTGACCCGGGTGCGGTTCGCCCAGACGGCGGACGGTATGGCGGGTCCGCAGCCCACCAAGCGCAAATCGAGGGCGGCATACGATCCCGACTACTATCGATCTCCGTACTCCCCGCGGCCGTTATCGCGCTGCTCTGTGCGGCCACGGTGGTCTACGTGCTCGCCGCTTCCGCGGATCGCGTCTCGACTACGACAGGCGCGGTGCTGGCCGTAGCCACCGCCGGATGTGTGATCGTCCTGGTCGTAGCCGCACGTCGGGCCGGTAGTTTTGCCCGCGCGATGCATCAGAGAATCGGTGCCCTGCGGTCATCGACCGCCGAGGGCCGGGCGGAGGTGCAGCGGCTGCTCGAGCAGCTGCACAGCGGCGAACGCCCCGCGCTACGCGGCCCGGAAGGCCCGCCTGCCAGGGGTAGCGACATATTCACGCTGCTCGAGCATGACCTGAACCAGGCCCAGGTTGCCGCCCAGGCGGCCGTCGTCCAGGCGTCGGTCCTGATGCCTGCCGGTAGGCCTGACCAGCGGGTGGAGGTATTCGTCAACCTCGCTCGACGGCTGCAGTCGCTGGTGCACCGCGAGATTCAGCTGCTTGACGAGCTGGAGAACCAGGTGGAGGATCCCGACCTCCTCAAAGGCCTCTTCTACGTCGATCACCTCGCCACCCGCATCCGCCGCCATGCGGAGAACCTCGCGGTGCTGGGCGGCGCCGTCTCGCGGCGCCAGTGGAGCAGGCCGGTGACCCTGACCGAGGTGCTGCGCTCGGCCATCGCCGAGGTCGAGCAGTATTCGCGGGTCAAATTGGTGCCGCCGATCGAGGGCACCCTGCGCGGTCACGCCGTCGCCGACGTCATCCACCTGGTCGCCGAGCTCGTCGAGAACGCCACCATGTTCTCGCCTCCCCACACCCAGGTGCTGCTGCGCGCCCAGAACGTCACCGCCGGCCTGGCCGTCGAGGTCGAGGACCGCGGCCTGGGCATGTCCCTCGCCGACCAGCACCGGGTGAACGACCTTCTCACTGACCCCGAGCGGACCGACATAGGCGAACTGCTGCGCGACGGTCGGATCGGACTGTTCGTGGTCTCGGCCATCGCCCGCCGGCACGGCATCGCGGTGCGGGTGCAGTCCAATATCTATGGCGGTCTCCAGGCCGTCGTCATCCTGCCCCAAGGGCTGCTCGGTGCGTCACCGCAGGACGGCGAGTCGCGGCAGCAGACGCAACTGCAACAGAGGCCGCAAACGGCACGCCCACAGCTGGTGCCGGCCCTGCCTGCCCACGCCCCGGCAAAGGTACCGCCTTGGCCGCCGTACCCCACTGCGATCCCGGCCGAAGTCGCGGTCCCCCCCTTCGACCACAGCAACAATCCCGGCCAGACGACCGAGCCGATCAGGCTGGAATCTCCGCAGCGGCCGGCGGCGGTCCCGCCGGCCTCCGCCGACAGTCAGGCCGCTCACGATGACGTGCGCCCGCAACTGCCGCAGCGCCGTGGGCAAACGCACCTTGCGCCCCAGCTGCACCAGGTCCCCGCGCCCCGCAGGGAGGAGTCGGTCGTCGGTCACGACCCGAACCTGATGGCCGCGTTCATGCGGGGCGTCGGCCGCGCGGAGGTCGGGGCTGACGAGGAAGACGGCCTCCGGGGCCTACCGACAGCGTCAGCTACAGATCTTTCTTGATTCGGTTGGTGCGGCGTCGACTCGGGATCCGTTGAGCCGCAACGTGTTGCGGCCGGCGCCGGCATCAACCAGATGAAGAACGATCAGTAACTAGGCACCACCCATTCCCGAGGAGAGCCAACTATCATGCTGAGCGATGTCGCGCCAGGTCAGGCCTCGGATCTCGCCTGGCTGCTGTCCGGCCTGGTCCAGCGCGTTCCCCATACCCGCAGCGCCTTGCTGCTGTCGTCTGACGGCCTGAAAAAGGCTGCCCACGGCCTGGATGCCGACAGCGCGGACCATCTGGCCGCGATCGCCTCCGGGCTGTTCTCGCTGGCTCGCAGCGCCGGACACCGCTTCGGTGGCGGTGACGGGGTTCGGCAGGTGGTGGTAGAACTCGACGATGCTCTGCTGTTCGTGTCGACGGCCGGCTCCGGCGCGGTCCTGGCTGTGCTGGCAGCCCGCGGCGCGGATGCGGGTGTGCTCGGCTATGAGATGTCGCAGCTGGTCAAGAGCGTCCGCCCATACCTGGCCACGCCGGCCCGCCATGCGGTCGGTGTGCCTGGCAACACGATCCAGTGAGCATCCCGCGTCCCCGCGACGAGCCCTGGCTCGACGATGATGCCGGGCGTCTGGTGCGCCCGTACACGGTGAGTAACGGGCGTACCCGGCCCACGACCAAGCTGGATCTGCTGTCCATGGTGATGACCACCGGCCGGGTGCCTCAGGCGCACCTGGAGCCCGACCATGCCCGGGCCCTTGGCCTGTGCGACGACCCGACCACGGTCGCGGAAGTCGCAGCGCATCTGAAACTGCCCGCCGTCATCACGAAGGTGCTGCTGTCCGATCTGGTCGACTGCGGAGCAGTGAGCACGCGAGCACCCGGCCCTGCCGCCGACCCCACCGACCGCTCTGTACTGGAGGCAGTTCTCGATGGTCTACGACGACGACTCTGAGCTGTTCCCCACGGCGCTCAAGGTCTTGATCGCTGGCGGCTTCGGCGCAGGCAAGACGACCTTTGTCCGCGCGGTGAGCGAGATCGAGCCCTTGAGTACGGAGGAGATCCTCACCAGCGCCAGCGCTGGAACCGACAGCCTGACGGGAGTGGAGGGCAAGTCCACCACCACCGTGGCCATGGACTTCGGCCGCATCACCCTCGACCCCCGGCTCATCCTCTATCTGTTCGGCACCCCGGGTCAGGAGCGCTTCTGGTTCATGTGGGACGAGCTGTCCAACGGAGCGCTCGGCGCGGTCATCCTGGCCGACACCCGCCGCCTGCAGGACTGCTTCGCGGCCGTCGACTTCTTCGAATCCCGCGGCATCCGCTTCCTCGTGGCGGTCAACGAATTTGAGGGCGCGTTCCACTACGAACCCGACGAGGTACGGGCGGCCCTCGACCTCAAACCCCATGTCCCGGTCGTGCTGTGCGACGCGCGCCAACCCCGCTCCGCGACCTTCGTGCTGGTCTCGCTGATCCAGCACCTGCTCGGCGCCACCATGTCCCGTTCCGCGTAAACCGCCCACCAGACTTGCCAGATACGGAGCCCACCATGACCTATGACCCGGCAGGACACCAGCCGCTGACCCCCGTAGACCCGGAGGCGCCGCTGCGGGTGCAGCGGCTACGCGAACTCGGTCTGGGGGAGAACCCGGACCCCGAGTTCGACGAATTCGCCCACAAGCTCGCCCAGATCACCGGCGCTCCGTACGCGATGGTCAACTTCATCAGCGAGGACCGCCAGTACTTCGCCGGCCTCCACACCCCGCCGGCCAGGCAGGCTGGCTCCATTGAGGCAGCGGCGGGCGGGGAGCCGGGCCGGGTGATGGCCCGAGACCACGGCTACTGCCCGCATGTCGTGGTCCGGCGCAAGGCCCTGGTACTCGACGACGTCTGCGACTACCCGCGATTCGCCGGAAACCCGGTGGTCGACGAGATCGGCATCCGCTCGTATCTGGGGGCCCCGCTGATCGACCACACCGGCACGACCCTCGGCACGATCTGCGTCGTGGACACCGAGCCACGCCCGTGGGGCCGCGAAGGGCTGGAGACCATCAAGGCGCTGGCCGCCGAGCTGACGGAGCGCATCAACCAGCGCGAAGGACGACTGGACTAGTCAGGAGGCTTCCGCCGCTCCCGCCACGGGAGCGGCGAGCCGCTGCGACCACTGCCCCTTCGACATGCCCAGTGCCACCTCGCCCAGGCGCAGCAGTTGCACGTCGGAGGTGCCGGCCGGGGCGAAGATGTGGTGCGCGTCGCGCAGGTACCGCTCTACCGGACGGTCGGTGTAGAGCCCGCAGGCGGCATGCACCTCCATCGCATTACGCGCCGAGTCCATGGCGTACTCGACGTTGATGAGTTTGGCGTTCATCAGCTCCGCGTCGCAGGGCAGGCCCTGGTCCAACAGGTGCACCGAGTGGTAGGCGGCCAGCCGACTGGTCATCAGCCGGGACTGCATCTGACCCACCTTCAGTTTGATCGAAGGCAGTTCGTGCAGCGGCTTGCCGTAGCGGTGCTGCTCGGTGACGAACGCCGAGGTCTCTTCCATGATGGCCTGGTGGATGCCCAGCGAGACGGCGGTCAGGTTGGCTCGGCCGTACAGGATGCTGGAGGAGTACGCGACGGGCAGGCCGTCGCCCTCGGCGCCGAGCAGGTTTGTCGCGGGCACCCGGCAGTTGTCGAAGATGAGCTCGCCGAAGCTGAAGCCGTGCAGGCCCATGGCGGCACGGTGCGGGCCGAGCGAGAAGCCGGGGCGGTCGGACTCCACCAGGAATGCCGACAGGCCCTTGGAACCCGGCCCGGTGCGGACCACCACACCGTGCAGGTCGCCGACATGACTGTTACCGACGAACACTTTCCGGCCGTTGAGGATGTAGTCGTCTCCGTCGCGGACGGCGCTCGCCTCCATGCCGAGGACATGGCCGCCGGACTGTGGCTCGGTAACCGCGATGGTGGGCAGGCAGCTTCCGTCAGATATGGCAGGCAGCCAGGTCTTCTTCTGATCCTCGTTGCCGAAGTGCACAATTTTGGCCACGCCCAACTGGGAGGCCTGCACCATGGCGCCCATCGCGCCGCTGACCCGCGACAGCTCTTCGATGATGATGGTCTTCGCCAGGTGCCCCAAGCCCATACCTCCGTGCTCAGGGCTGATCGTGACACCGATCCAGCCCTGGCTCGCGATCAGCCGAGACAGGTCGTGCTGGACCGACCGGGACGCTTCCATTTCTGGTATTCGGGGGCGTACTTCGGCCTCCGCGAAGGCCCGGACCTCTTCCCGTAGACGCTCATGACGCTTCGTCGTGAAGTAGCTGTCCATCTGCAGATCCCCTCGTCAATCGCCTGCCAGCCGGGGGGTCGGCTCGCAGGTGGTCATCGGCCCAGGCCGCCGAGTCGTCGTCGCCGTCGCGACACGTTCTCGGGTTGGCCTCGAACGCGCCAGCCGCCCGGCGGATCAGGTCGGCGCTGAAAGTCAGCAGCACTTCGGTCACCGGCCACACCTCGCGGCGCGGCCCGGCCAGCACCGCTACGAGGTCGGGGCACGGGTCGCCCGCGCCACACGGGTCGAGGAACATGAACAGCGACACGCCCGCGACCTGTTCCACCGCCCGCGGCAGGTGTTCGACAGCCTCGCCGGGCAGCGCCTCGAACCGCGCTCGGTGAGTGCAGCAGTCCGTAGCCGGCGCGTCCAGCGGCGCGACGTCGGACCGCTTCATCTCCACCGGCACAGACTCAATGACCGCCTGCGAGGTGTTCAGCGACACCTTCGAGATCAACGCGACGGAGGCGGGACTACCGGCGGACCCGTCCAGCGCCACCATCCGCCAGTCGGCCACCTTCGATCCGCTCATCGTCGCGAACGGCATCACGCACGCGCCAAGGATCTTCTGCTTGAACAGGGACTGAGTGCACTGCTCGTCCAGCAGGCAGGAGGAGACGCCCTTCTCCACCAGTCCCCCCTTTCCCGCACGCACTTATTGTATTGATACCTGTTCATTAGGTCACGAGCGTATTTGATCACGGTCGGGCCGCCGGCCCGTCTGCCAGACGCCGGCGAAAGGTCGACGAGGGCCGTTGATGTGCGACTTTGCGAAACAGGACGTGTCGGCGAAGCCACCCACCGCAGTCACGATGTGAGGAACGACATACGTCGCCATGCCCGCCACGGGCCGACGCCGCCGTGCGCGCAGGCAACCACCGCTCCGGCGGCCAGCCGGCATACCGCCGGTTAGCGGCGGTTCCGGTGGAGGCGCCGTCGTGGACGCCGCACAGTGATTCCCGCTTCCATACCGGCTGGATCAGCTGATCGTCGACGTCGCCTGGCCGACCTTCGCTGACTCCATGGGCCTGCGCACCCTAGTCAACTGCTACCGCATCGCCGCCCGCCAGAAGATGTTGATCGCGACGAGCCTCAACGAATTCGTGCGCCACAAGCTGGATGCCTCGGACTGGCCGCCCATCGCCGGCCCGCCCGTTGCCGGCAGCGCCGCCACCGTCAGTGACCCGTTTGGACTCGGGCGTAGTCTCACCGCGGTGGTCAGCGCATCGCGCAACAGTGCGGGCGAGCGCGCCGCACGGTGCAGGACATCGCCCGTGGCACTGAACCCGTGGTTGCCGCACGTTTGGCGGCTCTGTGGCGTTAAGCAATCGCGTGATCTTGATGCCGCAGATTTTCCGCCACGGCGCTGAAGACGGGCGGCAAGACAGCCATCAGTTACCGAACACCGCTGGCAATAGGGGCGCTTTTGTCCCGATCGTATGTACCGCGTCGAGTGGCCGAATTCGATCTCACAGGAAGGTCTGCGGCCAGTGATCTTGACGGTCGCTCAATGCAACAGCGCCCCGAGGATGTAGTCGGGTTCGGGTTGAGCGCCGCATCAGCTCCTCGGATGCGGCGGCCGATAGCTGAACCGTTGTATCCATTCGGGCAATACCACGCCGGCCGCCCAGCGGCCCGGTCACGGCACTTGATGACCGGACGTTCGCCGCGCACCGTCTTCGGGTGCTTTCTGCCGCGTGTTTGGCCGATAGGCGACGGCCAGCCGGCCTGAGTAGCGTGCTCTTCCTGTGAGTAGGGGTGTTGAAGGCAGGC
>JAOPWA010000617.1 GCA_025965915.1 Dactylosporangium sp.
GGTGGCGCTCGGGGTCGCGTTCGCCGCGGCGCTCGGGGTCCCGCTAGGCGCGGCGGCGGGCGCGGACGGCGCCGCTGAGCCGGAGGGCGCCGCCGAGCCGGAGGGCGACGCGGAAGCCGACGCCGACGGCTGGACACCGCCGGTGTCCGGCGTGGTGGCGGTGACCTTGCGGAAGCGCAGCTCCGCCGGCGCGACCAGCTTGCGCAGGTCGGCCTGGCCGGTCTTGCCCGCGACGTTCACCACGATGTTGGTGTTGCCCTCGGTGATCACCTCGGGCTCGGAGACACCACCGGCGTCGACCCGGTTGGCGATGATCTGGCGGGCGCGGTCGAGCCTGTCCTTGTCCGGAGCCCGGCCGTCAAGGGTGGTGGCCGACAGCGTCATGGTCGTGCCGCCCTGCAGGTCCAGCCCCAGCTTGGGGTGCGCCCTCTTGTCACCGGTGAAAAACACCAGCGAGTAGAGCGCCACGAGGATCAGCGCGAGGGCGATGAAGTATCGCGACGCCTTCAGCTGTCCGGAAGGTGCGGCCACGGTGGTCGTTCTCCTAGGTCTGTTTGGTTACGTCGGGTCGGGCGGGCGGCGCTCTAGTCGGGGTCGACGACGTCGGTGGCCGCCGTCTCGGACTCCGACGCGGGCTCCTTCGCCGGGTTGACGACCTGACCGATCGCCTGCCTCGCGTACCGGTTGGTCACCCCCGGCGCGACCTCGAGCGTCACGGTCTTGTCGTCGATGTCGACCACCTTGCCGTACAGCCCGGCGACCGTGATGACCTCGTCACCGGGGCCGATCGAGGACTGCAGTTGCTCCGCCTGCTTGCGACGGCGTTGCTGCGGCCGGATGATCAAAAAATATGCGGCCAGGATGAACAGCGCCAACAGGATCCACATCCCGAAGGGGCTGCCGCCTTGGTTTGTCGCGGCGAGGGGCACGATGTCTGCCTTCCGATCGGCTCATACCAGGCGGCTGACCGTCCGGAACGAGGTAACGCGTCCAGTACGGACCGCGGCGAGTCTAGTCGCTGTGTTCCATACCACTGGACCCGGTATCGATCACGGTCCGGTTACGGCCCCTTCAGGCCTAAACACTGAATAGGTCTGGTGTAGTCCCCGCCGTCCCAGGCGGGGGTGTGCGTCCGAGGTGGTGCCAAGCTCCCGCGGTGGCGACCCGCCCGCGCGGGGTACGCGCGATCAGCCCCTCCCGTAGGAGGAACGGCTCGCACACCTCCTCAACGGTATCCGGTTGTTCGCCGACCGCCACGGCGAGCGTCGACAGGCCGACCGGCCCGCCGCCGAAGGACACCACGAGCGCCTTGAGCACCGCCCGGTCCAGCCGGTCCAGCCCACGCTCGTCGACGTCGTAGACCCGCAGCGCAGCCCGGGCGGCGTCGCCCGTCACCACCCCGTCGGCGCGGACCTCCGCGTAGTCGCGGACCCTCCGCAGCAGCCTGTTGGCGATACGGGGGGTGCCGCGGGAGCGACCGGCCACCTCGGCGGCGCCGTCGTCGGTGATCGGTACGCCGAGAATCCGCGCGGAGCGACGCACGATGCGCTCGAGCTCGGCCGGCTCGTAGAACTCCAGGTGCCCCACGAACCCGAACCGGTCACGCATCGGGCCGGTCAGAAGGCCGGCCCGGGTGGTGGCCCCGACCAGGGTGAACGGCTCCACGTCGAGCGGGATCGCGGTCGCGCCCGGCCCCTTGCCGACCACGACGTCGACCCGGAAGTCCTCCATCGCGCTGTAGAGCAGCTCCTCGGCCGGCCGCGCGATCCGGTGGATTTCGTCGATGAACAGCACGTCGCCCAGGGAAAGGCTGGTCAGTACGGCTGCGAGGTCGCCGGCCCGCTCGATCGCCGGTCCGCTGGTGATCCGCAGACCCACGCCCAGCTCGCCGGCCACGATCATCGCCATCGTGGTCTTGCCCAGACCCGGCGAACCGGACAGCAGAATGTGGTCGGGCGGGGTGCCCCGGCGCAGCGCGCTGCGCAGCAGGAGCTCGAGCTGTTCACGTACCCGGTCCTGACCTACCAGCTCGTCCAGGCTGCGCGGGCGCACGCTTGCCTCGGCCTCGCGCTCCTCCGGTGAGGCGTACGCGGAGACGAGCGACTCGGTCACCGGGTGCGTCCGAGCATGCGGATGGCCATCCTCAACAGCTCGGGTACGGGCGGAGCGGCACCTCCGTCGAGGCTCTCCGCCACCGCGGCGACGGCCTGGTCAGCCTGTCCCGCCGTCCAGCCAAGCCCGACGAGCGCCTGGCGGACCTGGTCGGCCCAGCCGGCCCCGCCCACCGCTGGGGCGCCCTCGCCACCGACCGGCCCGATCCGGTCGCGCAGCTCGAGCACCAGCCGCTCGGCGCCTTTCTTGCCGAGGCCCGGCACCCGGGTGAGGGTGGCCGTGTCGCCGCCGGCGATGGCCCGGCGGACCGTGTCGGGCGGGTGGACGGCGAGGACGGCCTGAGCCAGCCGCGGCCCGACCCCGCTGGCCGTCTGTAGCAGCTCGAACAGTTGCCGCGCGTGGTCGTCGGTGAAGCCGTACAGCGTGAGCGAGTCCTCGCGGACGATCAGGGTGGTGGCCAGGCGAGCCTCGGCACCGACCCGAAGGGTCGCGAGGGTGTTCGGCGTGCACGA
Organism: Dactylosporangium sp.; assembly: GCA_025965915.1. Classification (GTDB taxonomy): domain Bacteria; phylum Actinomycetota; class Actinomycetes; order Mycobacteriales; family Micromonosporaceae; genus Planosporangium. The sequence continues at coordinate 2,625 of JAOPWA010000617.1, forward strand.
CACCGAAAGGCCCACCCCGCCGACCTCGATCACGGCACCGTCCGGCCCGACCGCGGCCACCCGCCCGCTGACACTCGCGATCATCGTTGACCTCCTCGGCGCCCACCGGCCGCGGCAGCCGCGGCGGCCAGCTTCGACCGGGTGCCGCCCCGCCAGACGTGGCAGATCGCGAGCGCCAGGGCGTCGGCGGCATCAGCCGGTCGGGGCGGGGCGTCCAGCTTCAGCAGCCGGGTGACCATCGCGGTGATCTGCGCCTTGTCGGCGGTCCCCGAGCCGGTCACCGCGGCCTTCACCTCGCTGGGCGTATAGGTCTGCACCGGTAGCCCGGCCCGCGCCCCGGCCAGGATGGCCACCGCGCTCGCCTGGGCGGTGCCCATGACGGTACGGACGTTGTGCTGGCTGAACACGCGCTCGACAGCTACCGCGTCGGGGCGGTGTCGTGCGACCAGTTCGGCGAGGGCCACGTCCAGGTTGAACAGGCGGTCGGCGAGGTCGGCGTCGGGGTCGCTGCGCACGACGGTGTAGTCGACCAGCGTGCAGGCGCGTCCGGGAACGCCCTCGACCACGCCGACCCCGCACCGGGTCAGCCCCGGATCGACGCCGAGCACCCGCACCGAGTTCCTCCCGCAAAAATCCGCCGTACGTTTGTTCGACACCCTACCGGCCGTCGCCAGGCCAGTCGCGACGCGACACGTGCGGTAACGGTGGCGAAAGCGACGAAAGCGACGCGGCGCTCAGCGCCCGTTGGGACCGGCGATACCGCCGAGGACGGCGTCGACCACGCGCGCGGCCAGTTCCTGGCTGTCAACGGAAGGATTCCACTGCAGCAGCGACTGGACCAGCACCGGCGCCGACAACAGGCTCAGCGCCAGTTCGATGTCAAGATCAGCACGCAGCTCACCCGTCTGCACGCCGCGCTGCAGGACCTCGCGCATCACCTGTCGGCGCGGCTCGATGACGTCCTGGTAGCAGCCGTGCAGGCTGGTGCTGCGCTGGACCTCCGGCAGCAGGCAGGAGATGACCTTCACCGCCCGGCTGTCCTGGTGGTGCCCCATCCGCGACAGCAGCGCGATGAGGTCGTCGCGCACCGACTCCCCGCGCACCAGCGGGACCGGTCCCTTGATCGAGGTGACCGCATCGACGATCAGCGCCTCCTTGTTGGGCCAGCGCCGGTAGATGGTCGCCTTGCCGACGCCGGCCCGCGCGGCTACAGCCTCGATCGAGATCGCGTCGGCGGAGTGCCCTTCGGCGAAGAGGTCCAGTACGGCGTCGATGATCGCCTCATCGGCGCGCGCACTGCGCGGCCGACCGGGAGCCTTGCGGTCCTGGTCGGCCGGCGCGGTGCTTGGGGTCGTCATACCTATCATTGTCCGCGATCAGGCTACGTCGGCCAACTCCCGGCCATCCGGCGTCCCTACCGCGGCCGTTTCCCCGGCAGCCGTTGCCTCCGCCGTCATGAATTCCGGGCTCGAACTGTGCCGCGGTAGCCAGACGAAGACGACCACCAGCCCGGCCAGGGCGACCGCCGCGGATCCGATCGCGGAGTAGTGCATGGCGTGCACGAACGAGTCGTTGACGTGGCCGATCAGGGTGTGGCCTGCGGCGCCGAGCCGGGCCGCGACCGCGTACCCGCCGCTGATCGACTCCTGCGCCGGGCCGCGGACCGAGTCCGGCAACCGCGTCACGTGCGGCGCCATGTTGCTGCGGTACGTCGCCGACAGCACCGAACCGAGTACGGCGACGCCGAGGGCACCCGCCACCTGACGGATGGTGTTGCTCACCGCCGAACCGACGCCGGCCTTCTCCCGCGGCAGACTCGACATGATCGACTCGGTCGCCGGCGGCATCACGTTGGCCATCCCGACGCCCTGGACGAACGCCAGCGCCGCAACCACCCAGGCGGGCGTGTCGACGGCGACGAGCACGAAACCGGCGAGCGCCGCCATCGTGAGGACCATGCCGACCGCCATCACGGCCTTGGGCCCGTGCCGGCGGACGAGCGCGGCACTGCGGGGCGCGAAGACCATCTGCGCCACGGCGAACGGCACCATGAGCAGGCCCGACTTCAGCGGGCTGTACCCGCGGACCAACTGCAGGTAGAACGCGGTGAAGAACATCGAGCCCATCGCCGCGAAGAACACCAGGCCGACCGCCACGACCGCGGCGGAGAAGCGCGGGTTCGCGAACAGCCGCACGTCCAGCGACGGGAACGGAATGCGCCGCTCGTACGCGACGAAGCCCGCCAGGATCACGAGGCCACCCAGGATCGACCCCCACGCGGCCGGCCGGTCGAAGCCGTGATCACCTCCGTCGACCACGCCATAGACCAGCACGACCAGACCGGCGACCGACAGCAGCACGCCGACCACGTCCACCCGTCCCGGCTTCGGGTCCCGCGACTCCGGCACGATCACGAACGCGGCGATGACGCCGGCCACCACGATCGGCACGTTGATCAGAAAGACCGAGCCCCACCAGTACCGCTCGAGCAGAAGGCCGCCGACGACCGGGCCGATGGCCACGGCGAGACCGACGGAGCCGGCCCACACCCCGATCGCCCGCGCCCGCTCCCGCGGGTCGAACACGTTGGAGATGATCGACAGGGTCGCGGGCATGACGGCCGCTCCGCCGATACCCATCAGCGCCCGGGCGGCGATGAGCTGGGCGGGGTCCTGGGCGTACGCGGACAGCAGCGACGCCAGCCCGAAGAGGGTCAGGCCGATCAGCAGGACGGCGCGCCGGCCGTACCGGTCACCGAGCACGCCCGCGGTGAACAGCAGGCCCGCGAAGACGAGCGTGTACGAGTTGATCGCCCACTCCAGCTGGCTCTGGCTGGCCCCCAGGCCATGGACCGGGTCGGCGATCGTACGTAGCGCGACATTGAGCACCGTGTTGTCGAGGACGACCACGAGCAGGCTGACGACCAGTACGCCGAGGATTGCCCAGCGACGCGGATGGCCGGTGTTGGACGAAACGTCCATGAACCTTTTCCTCATTTCAATACGGAACAGTCTCGTATACGAACCTGAGGCTAGTGGCCAGTGATCCGATACGGAACAGTCTCGTATTGAATGTGTGGGGCGTCACTCCGTAGGGGTTCAGCCGTCCGTCAACGCGTTCAAGGCGAGGTCGACGTCGGCCTGCGTCGAGTACACGTGGAAGGAAGCGCGGACCTGGCCGGCCCTGACCGCCGCCCGCACACCTGCGTGCCAGCCGCTCCTCGGCTCCCGGAACATCGACGGTGACGATCACACTGTCCCCCGACGGCCGCCCCAGCCCGGCGAGGAACCGGTTGGCCAGCGCCAGGTTGTGCGCGCCGATCGCCTCGACGCCGGCATACCACCCGGCGGCGTAAGGCGTCAGGCGTTCCCGCAGCGCGGGCGACAGGTACCCGAACGCCGAGCCACGCGGCGACATCAGCCACTTGTACGCGCCGACGACGACGGCGTCGGCGCGGCCGGCGTCGAAGGGCAGCCAACCGCACGCCTGGGTGGCGTCGACGACTACGAGCGCACCGTGGGCACGTGCGGCCGCGACGACCCCGTCATAGTCGGCGACCACGCCGTTGGCCGACTGCACGAGGCTGAACGCGACCAGGTCGGTGCGGGCATCGACGCTGTCGGCGAGCCGGTCGGCCGGCACGGTCCTGACCTCGACGCCAGGGGCGACCTGCCAGGGGAAGAGGTTGGAGGTGAACTCGATGTCCGGAGCCACGACACGGGTACCGGCGGGAAGCGCCGCGAGCCAGCCGCGGGCCGGTGGCCCCCCATAAATGATCATGGAGGCTGTTCCGCATCGGGACGCGGAGCAGCCTCCATGATCATGAACAAGGGCGACTGTCAGCCGACGGCTGCCATCACGTCATCGGAGACGTCGAAGTTCGCGTACACGTTCTGCACGTCGTCGCAGTCGTCGAGCACGTCGATGAGCTTGA
>JAOPWA010000625.1 GCA_025965915.1 Dactylosporangium sp.
CCGGACGGAAGACGCCGAGCGGGCACCGGCATGGTCCCCTCGCGGAACCAGCGGTACGCGGTCTGCGGGTGCACACCGTTACGGCGCGCCCACTCGGCAAGCTTCACGGAATGAAACTAACACTCACATATTCGTATATCTAATCACGGAAGAGCGAGCAGTTGTCAGCCCTCGCCGCCTGCCTGACCCACACCAGACCGACACCCCGGCCAAACCGCGCCTGCGCCGACCTGGCGACTACTCGCCGAAACCCTCATCCAGGCCAGCGGCTATGAATAGACCAACCACGCGGTCCCGCAAGACCGCCAACGAAACCTAGACCAACCGTCAAGCCACAGCTGGGACGGAAACGTCAAGCATCAGGTGGGACTCGACAGTGCGGGCTACCGCACTATCGCGTCGCGCTCGATACCCGTTTGTCAGCGTCGGGACGTGCCGGGACCATGAAGTCCACGGGCCACGCGGTCAGCGGGCCACCCCTGCGTTTCGAGGACGAGATGACCGGCAACCACAACGACTGGTGGACCGATCCATACGGCCCGTCTTGGGTCGACAAGATGATCGCGGCCGACCCCACCGTCCTCGACGAGATCAACGAATGGTGGCAGAACACGTCGCATGTGCCGATGGTCGGCAGCCGTCACCACACCGTCCCGCGCTTCTACCTGGAACGATTTGCCGCCGCAGGTCAGTTATGGATGCGCGACCGGGTGACCGGTGTCGGCCGCACCGAGAGCATCAGCCGGGCCGGAACCATCCGCGACTTCTACACGTTCATCAACCTGGACGGCGAGAAGGACGGCAGGCTGGAGCGGATCCTCAGCGACGTGGAGAACGGCGCGAAGAGCGTCTTCGACCGCCTCCTCAGCCCGTTCCAACGGCTGCGGCCGTTGGACGAGAACGAGTCGATGCGGGTCGCGCTGTTCATCGCGTTCCAGGTGCTCCGCACCCCGAGGCAACGGCGCGAGACCGAACTCATGGGCGATTACCTCGTGAGGACTCAGCATCGGCACGTTCCCGGGATCGATCAGGTCAGGGCGGTCCCGGACCCGAATTTCCATCTCGACTACATGACCAAAGCGGTCGTCAAGCTCAGCGAGGTGTTCTACGGCAGGCCGACGACTTTGGTGACCATAGACCAGCCGCTGTTCATCACTTGCGACGAGCCCATCATCCTGGTCACCCACGAAGGCCGGAGTCACATCCGCCACCTGCCGACCTGCGGCAATACGGCGAAGCAGCGGAAGAAGGACGCGAGGAAGCCGAGCCGGAACCGCCGGCGCAACGCGGACACGATCCACGTCTACCCGACCCGGCCGGGCGCGGCCCAAGCCGTCGAGGTCGGGCTCCCGCTCACGCCGCAGACGCTGTTGGTCCTCGGACCACGCGGCGAGAACGGGCTGCTCCATCGAGCGTTGATCGGCGCTGACGCCGTCGCACTCGCCGACGACGTGAACCAGCGCCTCATCGCGCAGGCCTACGACTGGGTGGCCGCCAACCCATCGCACCTGACGTTCCGCGAGCTGCCGTTCCCGGAGCCCGGCCCGATCATCCAGGTGTGTGACGGCGGAACGGGCATGTCGCGCGACCTCAACCAGTCACCTTCACCGCGCCGTCCGTCGTTGCTCGGTCGCGATCGGCGGTGAGCGGCTTGGAAAACAGCCAGCGAGGGCGAGGGATCTTCCCCGTCGGGCCGTCGCAGCGGCTCGGCGAAGCCTGAGGGGCGCCTTCGTGCGGACTACCGCACCCGGGTCTGCTCACTGAGCACATGGACACCGTCATGTACTCGGATCGCCGGCTGTTCGGCGTCGAGCGCGTCGGTGACGCGGACGGCGAAGGTCTCGGCCATCTGGGCGGCGACGGCGTCGCGGGTCCACCAGTCGACCCGCTGGGATTCCTCAGTCGGTCCGGGTTGGCCGCCGATGACGCGGGCGCGGAAGACCATGGCGACGACGCCGAGCTTGAGGTTCTTGTACACGCCGGTGAGCCGTTCGGGCTCGATGAGGACGCCGGTTTCCTCTTCGACTTCGCGGCGTACGCCGTCGTGGATCGACTCGTGCAGTTCGAGGATGCCGCCGGGGATCTCCCACTTGCCGTTGTCGCGGCGCTGCACGACGAGGACCCGGTCGTACTCGTCGGTGATGACGGCGGCCACGCTGACGGAATGGCGGTTGGTGGCGGTCACGGCTGGTCCTCCTAAATGGGCATAGGACGGCGGTGGCGTCGTCGCAAACGCTCACGCGATCCTATTGGTCCACGTCCGCTCCGAGCACGTCGATCGCCGCCGTGATCAGCGACCGCGCGGTCGCCCCGTAGACCGCACGGGAGGCTAGCGCGGTGAACGTCCGCACGTAGACGCCGATCTCCCGCGGCTGCGTGATCGTCAGTTCCGCAGAGGGCGTCTCAACCAGTACCCGATCTTCATCGAAGACCCAGAAGCCTGGACTGGCCCACATGCCGCGGTCGACGTTCATCGGAATGATCCCGAGCGACACAGACGGCAGCGACGCTGCGTTGATCAGGTGCCCGAGCTGGCCGGCCATCATTTCGGCGCTACCGATCCGGGCTCGCAGTGCCCACTCCTCCAGGACCACTGCGAATCGATGGTCGCCGGTGTGCACGACCCGTTGCCGGTCCATCCTCGCGGCCACCGCCTGTTCGAGGTCGTCGGGGATTCCACAGAACGCGATGATCCGCCCCATCAGGGCCGTGGCGTAGGCGGGCGTCTGGAACAGGCCGGGAATGAGTCCGGGTTCGTAGATGCGGAACAGGCGGGTCTGTTCGTACAGCGGGACGGAAGCCTCCTGGACCCGCCGCATGCCGGTGTGTTCCTGGCGCTGCCACTCGACGTACATTCCCTCAACCGCGCGCAGCGAGGCGACGAGGTCGTCAACCTGATCGTTCGCTCCGCAGTGCCCGCACCAGGTGCGGATGTCGGCCGCCGACGGAGCCGCCGTGCCGTGCTCGATCCGGGAGATCTTCGACGGATGCCGCCCCATCAGCTGGCCGAGATCGCGCGCCGACAGGCGGGCCTCGACGCGGATCTCGCGCAGCCGACGGCCGAGGGCCTGCCTTGCCTGTTGCGCGGTGGGCAGTGGTGAGGAGGTCACGCGACGAGGGCGAAGGTCGTCCGGTCTATCAGGCTGGCCGGTAGTCCTGGTGGTCAACTGCTCGCTCCCACACTGCCTCGAACGCCGACGCGCACAGCTTCACGACGGGCGGCTCGCTGACCACCTCCACGTCGATCATCTCGCCGCCGCCGCTGAAGTGGTTGAACACCACCTGGTCGTCGATGAGCCAGAAGTCGTTGCCGGGCAGGGCCAGGTCTGATGCCAGCCGTCGGGGCAGCCACCGCACCTGTTCACCGGCGGCGAGGTTCGCTGCGGGCGTGATCTGGTACTCGTACCGGATGTAGTCAGTGACTGGCTCTGACACGATGCGGCCCCGCCGTACGTCGACGCCACGGGCGACCAGCGGGTGGATGATGCCGTGCCACCACGCGTCAAGGTCGGCGTCGTCGAACGGCTGCCCGGCCAGCCACGTGATGAATGACGGATCGGTGCCGGCGTACGTGTCGCGCATCTCCAGGTGCAGGGCGGTCCGCTGCGCGCCGCGCAGCAGGTCATTAAGTACCGCGAATTTCTCCGTCATCGTTCACCTCCGGGAAGAACTGCATCATGCGCCTGGGGAACTCGATCACCGTCTCGTGATCCGGAAGGTTCAACTGTGCCAGCCGGTCCGGGTCGAGGACCCGCCAGCTCTGGAACACATAGGTGTCCCGCTCGTCGTCGTAGTAGAGGGTGGGGGAGCCGTTATGGCCGGAGTCGGGATCTTTGCCGAGGAACCGAAGCGCCATGATGGCCTCCTTTGCCTGGCTGGCGGTTGCTCTGGCCGAGTGTGCGCCGCACCGCTGTTGGGCTCAAGGAGTGTGCGCGAAGTTGCGGAGCGGGGATATACACCCATTGTCAAGGTGGCGGTCTATGTCTATGCGCTGTCGTCGGCGACCGGCGGCTGCCGCGACATGCCCATCACGTGCAGGGAGAACCTCCGGGCATGGCCGGATTAGCGTGCCGCGATGCGGTCGCTACCCCTCGTCATAGAGGCGAAAGCCCTTCTCACCAGCTGACGCAAGCCGACGCAGACTCGTTGAGATCGCATTTTCCGTAGCCATACGGTCACCGTCGTGAAGGAGATGCCGTTCCCGCGTCCGACCGCTCATCCTTCGGGCGATGAGCAGCGCCAAGGGCCGCTATCGGAGGCACCACGTGACCTATCCCTTTGACCGGAACAATCCTCCAGAAGAGCCGCCCGACCGTACCGATCGCCTGTTGTGGATGGTGTCGTTCGCGCTACGCGCGGAGCACCCCAGGCGTGGACGGGTTCTGCGTCACCTGGACGTGCATGAAGAGGTCCGAGTTGTGGCCGTATCGGCGGCGGACTCTTGCCGACGGCGGTCTGCTCGCAGCAGCTTGGCCCGGTCGAGATCCCCGGCCCTAAGCGGCCGAACGCCAGGACCTATCCGGACACCGGCCGGCGACTTTCTGCCGGAGGGAGACACCAGTTATGGAGCCTGCGGACATAGCCCGTATCAAGGCGACTCACAAGCCGCGTCCCTGGTGGCGGTCGTGTCGGGTGACGACCGGCTGCACATGCGGTGCCAAGCGGTGGCCGTGCAACGCGGTGCTGGCCGCGCGGGACGCCGAGAGTCGCGCCAACCAACCCAACGTCGAGGCGCAGGTACGGATGATTGTCAACCGGCAGTACGGACGGTATCCATTGTGAGAGGGCTGCACGTGCCGATGCGGCCCGCGTGGACGTGCGCGGGATGCGGAAGCGACTGGCCGTGCCAGACGAAACGAAGCCAGCTCGTCGCCGAGTATGACCGGGCGTACGTCAGCCTGGGGTTACTGATGTCCGGCTACTTTGTCGATGCGGCCGAGGACCTGCCGCTGCACCCCTGTGGAGACCTGTACGCGCGGTTCGTCCGCTGGGTGCGCGCCTCCAACGTCACGACTGATACGCCAAGCACATATTGCGGACGCTGAAAGGTGCCTGGTGTATCAGTGACTCGTTCGTTCACGCACACCGCGAGGAACCTACGAGTCCGGACGGTCGAGATCCGTACCGTCGGCTACGTCCTCGCACGCGACGGTCATCACCCGGTCGCCGTGCGCGCGCAGATAGGGCCGGGCTCCCACGTCACCGACGGCGACCTCCGCCACGCCGTCCCAGTGTGAGCGCCCGAGCAGCACCGGGTGGCCCCGCTCGCCGTGGTAGGTGGCGACGACCAGCGACTGGGAGTCACCCTGGGCGGCCACCCGGCGTACTGCGGCCGGAGTGACTCCCGGCGTGTCGACCAGCAGGACGACGGCGGCCTGCGCCGGGGTACCCGCGAGCGCGTCGAGTCCGGTCCGTAGCGACGAGCCCATGCCGTCGGGCCAGTCGGGATTGGTCACTACCAGCGCGCCGGTGAGGTCGGCGCGCTCTCGTACCGTTTCGGCGGCGGCCCCGAGCACCACCACGACCGGCTCGCACCCGGCCGCGCGCAGCGTCGATAGACCGTGCTCGACCAGCAGTCGTCCGTCACGTTCGACGAGGGCCTTGGGCATTCCGTACCGCCGCCCCTCGCCGGCCGCGAGCAGCAGGCCGGCGGATGTCGCGGGCACGGCGCCTCCTCAACGGTAAAGGGGGTTTGGTCCTCAGCTACGAGGCTAGTGACATGCGGTGTCCGCCGGCCGGCACGTCTCACGTCACGACCGATGGGAGCGCCTATGTCGACGATGTCAACGGGCCGGAGGCCGAGGACTCCCGATGACCGTCGGTCGCCGGTGAAGGCGGCAGACGGTCGGCCCTCCCAGGGGCTCCACGTGTCACGCACTGTAGCGGAGCGCCAGCGGCGCAGTCCATTGTGGGCTCGGCTGATGGTGACCGTCGGCGTGATTCTGCTGACCCTCAGTGGCGGGATGCTCCTGGGGGGCAGGTACCTACTCGATCGTTACTCACGTGGTCTCCACCTCGAGAACCTGCTGGGTGACGCTGGGACCAGGGGCTCCATCGAGGGTCCGATCAATGTGCTGCTGGTCGGCCTCGACGAGCGGCCCGGCGACACCGCGGACGGTAGCCGCGCCGATTCGATCATCATCATGCACGTCACGGCCAGCCATGATCAGGCGTACCTCGTGTCGGTGCCGCGTGACTCGCTGGTCACCATCCCCGCTTACCCGAAGACCGGCTACCCCGGCGGCCAGGACAAGGTGAACGCGGCTTTCCAGTACGGCTTCCAGAACGCGGGTGGACGCGCGGGCGGGTTCGAACTGTTGGCGATGACGGTCAAACAGTTGACCGGCCTCTCCTTCAACGGCGGTGCGATCGTCAACTTCGCGGGTTTCGAGTCGCTGGTGACGACGCTGGGCGGGGTCGACATGTGTGTCGACGAGACAGTGATATCCGTGCACGTCGGCACCGACGCCGATGGCCGCTCCCAGGCGCCCTACGACATCACCGACAGCGGGCCGACGCCGGTCCCCGGCGTCAAACCCCAGGTCTACCAGCCGGGTTGCCAGCACCTCGCGGCCTGGCAGGCGCTGGACTACGTACGCCAGCGCGAGCTGATCCCCGACGGCGACTACGGCCGCCAACGCCACCAGCAGCAGTTCCTGCAGGCCATTCTGAAACGGGCCACCGGTTCGGGCGTCATGTCCAATCCGGTCAAACTCGACGCCGTCCTCAGGGCGGCGGGCCCGGCGCTGACCTTCGACCGTGGCGGCGTCCCGATCGAGACCTGGCTGTTTGCACTCAATCGGGTCCGGGCCAACAGGACGGTTCTGATCAGGACCAACGGCGGGGCGTTCAACACCATGGACGTCAACGGCCAGTCCATGGAGGTCCTCAGTGATCTCAGCCTGAAGCTGTTCCAGCATGTGCGTCGCGACGAGGTGGGTGCCTTCGTAACGGCCAACCCGGAGTGGGTCGCCGCCAATGACCGGCCATGACCCGTGTTTACGGGACGTGGTCCAACGGGTCCTGTAGCAGCGGCTCGAACGCGACCTCGGCCGCGCCGAGCAGCGCCCCGTCGTCACCCAGGACCGGGGTACGCAGCCGTACGTGCTCGCGGCAGACGGGCAGGCCATTGCGGTTGAGGCGGCTGCGCACCTGCGCGGCGGCGGCCAGGTACACCTCGCGCAGGCTACCGCCGAAGATGACCATCTCCGGGTTGAAGATGTTGACCAGGTTGGCGACGCCGAATCCGAGCCAGTCACCGACCTGGCGGATCGAGTTCTGCGCGACCGCATCGCCGCGGGACGCGGCGTCCACCACGGCGGTGACGAGTTCGCGACCGTACCCGTCCCGCCCCGCGGACCGCAGCAGGGCGGCCTCGCCCACCTCGGTCTCCCAGCAGCCGCGCGCCCCGCATCCGCAGGGCTTGCCGTTCGGATTGACGACCATGTGGCCGACCTCGCCGCCGTAGCCGCCATGCCCGGTCACGGGCCGGCCACCGGCGATGATGCCGCCGCCGATTCCGGCGTCGCCGTGCAGGTAGACGACGTTGTCGCAGCCGACCGCCGCGCCGCGGGTGTATTCGGCAAGGGCCCGCAGGTCGGCACCATTGCGGATGGTCACCGGGCGGTCCGGTCCGAGTACCTTCGTGAGGGTCTCGCCCAGCGGCTCGTCAACCCATCCCACTTGCGGAGCGAGCCGGATGAGGCCGTCCTCGCGGCGCACCATGGCCGACACAGCCGCACCACTGCCGATGTAGCGGGCGTCGGGCGGAATCGACTGCTGCATCGCGCGGACGACGTCGGCCAGTGGCGCGACGATCTCGGCCGGCGGTAGGTCGCCGCGCGGACGCGGCACCTCCCGGCGGTCGAGGATGACGCCACCCAGCCCTATTCGGGCAGCGGTGACCCGGTCGGCCTCGATGGTGAACGCGAACACGTATGCCTCCGGCTCGGGCCGGACGACCAGTGACGGTCGGCCGGCCCGGCCGTGGTCACGGGGCAGTTCCTCGCGTACCAGTCCGGCGGCCACCAGGTCCGCGGTGAGCGCGCCGATGGTGCTGCGGTTGAGGCCGAGGTTGGCGGTCAGCTCGGCTCGCGAGGTGGGTCCCCCAAGATGGACATAGCGTAGGAGCGCGCCGAGGTTGAGCCGGCGGATCTCGTCCTGGCTCGGTCCGGTGCGCATCCTCGGCTCTCAGTTCCCGGCGCGCTTATCGCAGTCCGGTTGCGGCGGCCCGCCGACGTGACAGGGCGTCCACACCCGCGGCGAGCAGGAGCACTCCGCCGGTGAAGGCGTACTTGATCCCGGCGCTCACCCCCATCAGACCCATGCCGTTTTCGATGACCGCCATCAGCGCACCGCCGAGGACGGCGTCGAGGACCCGACCCTTGCCGCCGAACAGGCTGGTGCCACCGATGACGGCGGCGCCCACCGCGTACAGCAGGATGGTGCTGCCGCCGGTGTTCGGGTCGACCGAGTTGGCCCGCGACGCGGCGATGATGCCGCCGACCGCCGCCATCGACGAGCCGATGACGAACACCGAGATGCGGATGCGGTTGACGTTGATGCCAGCGCGTCGGGCCGCTTCCCGGTTGCCGCCGACGGCGTAGATGTGCCGCCCGTACACGGTGCGGCTGAGGACGAACGTCCACGCCACCGCGATGACGCCGAGGATGAGCACGACGACGGGTACGCCCCGCAGCGACACCACGGCGGGGTTACGGCTGCGCTCCAGGTTGAGCACGTACACGGCCACCCCGCCGATGACGGCGAGCACGCCGACTCGGGCGACGATCACCGAGAGCGGCTCGACCGTGAGGCCGCGCTTGCCCCGGCTGGTCCGGCGGCGGAGTTGCAGGACGGCGAACGCGGCGACCGCGATGACCAGCAGCGCCCAGCCGACGACCGGTGGAAGCTTGCCATCGCTGTCGATGGCCTTGATGGTCGGGTCGTTGACCGCGATGTTGGTGCCGTTCTTGACGAGCAGCAGGAGGACGCCCTGGAAGGCGAGGAACCCGGCGAGGGTGACCACGAACGACGGGATACCGACCTTGGCGACGAGGAACCCGATGATCGTGCCGATCACCGCGCCGGTCACCAGTGCGGCCAGGATCGCCACGTACCAGGGCAGGTGATGCTCGGTGAGCAGCACCGCGAGGACCGCCGCGCAGACGCCGCTGGCGAACCCGGCCGACAGGTCGATCTCGCCTAGTAGCAGGACGAACACCAGCCCCATGGCGATGGCGACGACCGCCGCGCCCTGGGTGAACAGGTTGGCGAAGTTGGTCGCGCTGAAGAAGACCGGCCGCGCGATGCCGAACCCGATGCACAGGACGACCAGTCCGAGGACGGCGGGAAGCGCGCCCATGTCGCCACCGCGGACGCGGGCCGCGTAGTTGCGCACGTACGTCGACAGCGAGGCCGGGGTCTGTGCGGTCTCGACCGGCGGCTGGGCGGCGGAGGTGACAGCGGTCATGATTGTGCTCCGTTCGCGGTCTCGGCGCCGGCCGGCGCCAACCCCAGCTCACCACTACGGCCGGCGGTGATCAGCTCCACGACCTGGGCGTGGGTGACGTCTGTCGCCTTCACCTGCGCGGCCATCCGGCCCAGGTAGAGCGCGGCGATGCGGTCGGAGACCGCGAAGACGTCGTTCATGTTGTGTGAGATCAGTACGACCGCGTGGCCGGTGTCGGCCAGGCGGCGGACCAGCTCCAGCACGTTGGCGGTCTGCGCGACGCCGAGCGCGGCGGTGGGCTCATCGAGGATGACGACCTTGCTGTTCCACAGCACGGCCTTCGCGATGGCGACGGTCTGGCGCTGGCCGCCGGACAGGCTGGCCACCAGTTGGCGCACCGACTTGACGGTGCGTACCGACAGGCTCGCCAGGGTCTCGGTGGCCAGTTGCTCCATGGTGACCTCGTCGAGGACGAGGCCGTTGCGGCGCTCCCGACCGAGGAACATGTTCTGGACGATGTCGAGGTTGTCGCACAGGGCGAGATCCTGGTAAACGATCTCCACGCCGAGCAAGGCGGCGTCCCGCGGGCTGTGGACCGTGACCGGGTTGCCGTCGAAGTCGTACTCGCCGGAGTCGATCGGATAGATCCCACCGATGCACTTGACCAACGTGGACTTGCCGGCGCCGTTGTCGCCGACGAGCGCGGTCACTTCGCCGGGGTAGACGGCGAAGTCGACGTCGCGCAGGACCTGTACGGGACCGA
>JAOPWA010000629.1 GCA_025965915.1 Dactylosporangium sp.
GCCTGCCGGCGCGGGGTGCCGGCGGCGCGCCCCGACGGGCTGGGCGCCATGGTCGCGGGTACCGTCGGGTCGTTTTCGGCCATCGGGGGCCTCGCGGCGGTCGCGGCGCTGGCCCTCCCCGCGACACCGGTCCGCCCCCTGCAGGGGCCGGCCGCCATCGCCGTCTCGCTGGTCGCCGCTGCCCTGCTCGTGCGCCACGTCGTGCGCCGGATCGGCGGCATCACCGGCGACGTGCTCGGCGCCGTCGTCGAGGTGGGGATGTCGGTCGCCTACCTCGGGTTGGCGCTGTCCTAGCGGTTCAGGGTGGCCCCACTCCGACCATCAGCGGACCCCGGGGGTGACGAACGGCGGTTTGACCACCTTCATGCGCGAGCGGCGGCCACGCACGTCCACCTCGACCTCGCTGCCCTCACCGAGCCCCGCGGCCGTGTCGAGGAGGGCGAGGGCGATTCCGACCCGACGGGTGGGCGAGAACGTGCCGCTGGTGATCTCTCCGACGACCGTCTCACCGCTGAGCACCGCCATGTGGGGGCGGGGAATGCCCCGATCGAGGGATTCCAGGCCCCACAGTGTGCGACGCGGGCCGGCCTCCTTCTCCGCGAGCAGCGCGTCGCGGCCCCAGAATCGGGGCTTCTTCCAGCCGACCGCCCATCCGGCCCGCGCCTGGACCGGGGTGATCTCCGGCGACAGATCCTGGCCGTGCAGCGGGTAACCCATCTCGGTGCGCAGGGTGTCGCGGGCGGCCAGACCGCAGGCGCGGATGCCGTACTCCTGGCCGGCGGCCATGATCGCGTCCCACAGCTCGGTCGCCCGGGCGACCGGGGCCACCAACTCGTACCCGTGCTCGCCGGTGTAGCCGGTGCGGCACACGATGACGTCGCGGTCGACGGCGAAGCTCATGTACGCGTGGTCGGTCGGCAGCCCCATCGCGGTCAGCACGTCGGCCGACCGGGGTCCCTGCACGGCGAGGACCGCGAAGTCGGAGTGCCGGTTCTCGACGATGACGCCGGCCGGCGCGGCGGCGGCCAGCCGGCGTACGACCTCGGCGGTGTTGGCCGCGTTCGGCACGAGGAACACGTCGTCTGCGGCATTGAGGTAGGCGATCAGGTCGTCGACCACCCCGCCACCGGCGTCGTCGCAGCACAGCGTGTACTGCGCCTGGCCAGCCTCGATCCGGTCCAGGTCGTTGGTGAGGCACGCGTTGATGAAGTCGGCCGCGCCGGGCCCGCGTACCGTCGCCTTGCCCAGGTGCGACACGTCGAACACACCGACCGCCTCGCGGACCGCCGTGTGCTCCTTGAGTACACCGCCGCCCGCGTACTCCAGCGGCATCTCCCAGCCACCGAAAGCGGCGAACTTGGCGCCTAGCTCGGCATGGCGTGGGTAGAGCACCGGACGCAGCAAGGGTTCGCTCATGGCAGGCAACCTATCGCGTCGGCCACGGGGGTTCGCCCCCGCCGCCGTTGATCGTCGCCTAGCATCGGCGCCTGACGTGCCTACTCCATTGGACGGAGAATCCGTGACCTCGCTCAACCTGGTGGACACCGACCCTGCGGAGCTGCCCGTCGATGCGGTCGTCATCGGCGTGCACAGCGTCGCCGAGCCCGAGGCCGGCCAGTCGCCGCTGCTACTCGCGTCCGGTGCGGAGAGCATCGCCGCCGCGTTCGACGGCCGGCTCAGCGAGACGCTGTCCCTGCTCGGCGCGACCGGCGCCACCGGCGAGGTCACGAAGGTGGCCAGCCTGGGCACGGTGACGGCGCCGCTCGTCGTGGCCGTCGGGCTCGGGGCCGAACCGACCGGCGCGGCACCGGCGGCGGAGGTCCTGCGCCGCGCCGCCGGCTCGGCGGTCCGCGCACTGGCCGGCTCTGCCGAGGTGGCGCTCAGCCTCCCGTTGTCCGACGATCCGGGCGGCGCCGATGCCGTCCGTGCGCTTCGGGCGATCGCCGAGGGCGCACTGCTGGGCGGGTACCGGTTCGCCGCGTACAAGACGAAGCCGGTGACCGGGCGGCGCGACCCCGTGTCCGCGGTGAGCGTGCACGTGCCCGACGCCACCGACGAGGCCATGGAGGGCGAGATCGACCGGGCCAAGGCCGTGACGTCGGCGGTCCGCCGGGTACGCGACTGGGTCAACGCCGCCCCCAACGAACTGCGCCCACCGGAGTTCGCTGACGCGATCGCCGAGGCTGCCACGAAGGCCGGCCTGGCGGTCGAGGTGCTCGACGAGAACGCGCTCGCCGAGGCCGGCTACGGCGGGATCCTGGCCGTCGGGAAGGGCTCCTCGGCCCCGCCGCGTCTGGTCCGGCTGGCCTACCGGCCCGACGGTTCACCGACCCGGCACGTCGCACTCGTCGGCAAGGGCATCACGTTCGACAGCGGCGGCGTATCGATCAAGCCGGCGCAGGGCATGTGGGAGATGAAGTCCGACATGGCCGGCGCCGCCGCGGTCGTCGCGACGATGCTCGCTGTCGCGGCGTTGAAGCCTGGCGTGGCCGTCACCGCATACGCGGCGCTGGCCGAGAACATGCCCTCCGGCTCGGCATACCGCCCCGGTGACGTGGTGCGCATGTACGGCGGCAAGCACGTCGAGGTGCTCAATACCGACGCGGAGGGGCGGATGGTCCTGGCCGACGCGATCGTGCGCGCGGGCGAGGACAACCCCGACTACCTCGTCGAGACGTCCACGCTCACCGGCGGGCAGGTCATCGCGCTGGGCAAGCGGGTCGCCGGGCTGATGGGCGACCCCGCATTCCTGGAGCGGATCAAGACGATCGGCGACGAGGTCGGCGAGCCGGGGTGGCCGATGCCGATACCGGACGACGTGCGCAAGGGCATGGACTCCGAGGTCGCCGACATCTCGCAGACCAATGCCGGGATGGACCGCGCCGGCCACATGCTGCAGGGCGGGGCGTTCCTGGCCGAGTTCGTCCCGACCGGTCTGTCATGGGCGCACGTCGACATCGCCGGGCCCGCCTACCACTCGGGCGAGCCGTTCGGGTACTGGACGAAGGGCGGCACCGGGGTGCCGGTGCGGATGCTGACCGCCCTCATCGAGGACGTCGCCACGAACGGCTGACCCACTGCCACCGGCCCGGGCCAATAGCGTCAACCCGGGCCGGTGGCGTCAGGCCGGATCGGTGGCGTCAGGCCGGATCGGTGGCGTCAGGCCGGATCGGTGGCGTTAATAGGAACGAAGGGGACGAAACTCAGCGTCAGGCCTCGGCCCGCTTGCGTCGCGCGTTGTACTCGCGCATGCGTTGCGGGTATCCGACCAGCGCGACGTCATAGACCGGAATTCCGAGGCGGTGACCTAACCGCCGAGCCTCGTCCGGGCTGCCGATACGCCGACGACTCCACTCCCCGTCGTGGGCGATGAGGATGATCGTCGTTTCAGTGACCGTCGTGCGGGGCTCGATCAGCGCTTCTACACCGCGCCGGCTGCGCACGAATTGCTCAAGATGTTCGAGATCCGCCTGGCGGGCCGCGCGCCCAACGGCGGGCCTCACCTTCTGGCGTCGGCGAAACAATGCCACCGACGATCCTCCTCCCCGATTACCGCCGAATCGAGCCGGCGGTGCCGCAAAGGGTACGCCCGATGGGCGTGTCGTAGGGCACCTCGTTTCTCAGTTGCCTTCAGACAGTGACAAGATGGCCGAGGATTATGAATAGCGCCGGCCGTCGTGACCGGCCGTGCACCGCCAGGGAGACACACGTGAGCGACCCGAACGCCGGTTACGACGTAGTAATCCTCGGGGGCGGCAGCGGCGGTTACGCCACCGCGCTGCGCGCCGCGGAGCTCGACCTGTCCGTCGTGTTGATCGAAAAGGACAAGGTCGGAGGCACCTGCCTGCACCGCGGCTGCATCCCGACCAAGGCGCTGCTGCACGCCGGTGAGGTCGCCGACACCACCCGCGAGGCGGAGCAGTTCGGCGTGCAGGCGAAGTTCAACGGCATCGACATGAAGGCCGTCAACTCCTACAAGGACGGCGTCGTCAGCCGGCTCTACAAGGGCCTGCAGGGGCTGATCAAGTCCCGCAAGATCACGTACGTGGAGGGCGAGGGCCGTCTCGTCGCGCCCAACGCCGTCGAGGTCGGCGGCCAGCGCTACGTGGGCCGCAACATCGTGCTCGCCACCGGGTCGTACTCGAAGTCCCTGCCGGGCCTTTCGATCGACGGTGAGCGGGTCATCACCTCCGAGCACGCCCTCACCCTCGACCACGTGCCCACGTCGGCGGTGATCCTGGGCGGCGGCGTCATCGGCTGCGAGTTCGCCAGCGCGTGGAAGTCCTTCGGCGTGGACGTCACCATCGTCGAGGCGCTGCCCCGCCTCGTGGCGGCCGAGGACGAACAGAGCTCGAAGGCCCTCGAGCGGGCGTTCCGCAAGCGCGGCATCGCGTTCAAGGTCGGCAAGCCGTTCGAGAAGGTCGAGCGCACCGACTCCGGCGTCAAGATCAGCATCCAGGGTGGCGACACCATCGAGGCCGAGCTGCTGCTGGTCGCCGTCGGGCGCGGCCCGAGCACGGCCAACATCGGGTACGAGGAGCAGGGCGTTCGGATGGAGCGCGGGTTCGTGCTCACCGACGAGCGGCTGCGCACCAACCTGCCGAACGTGTACGCCGTCGGTGACATCGTGCCGGGGCTGCAGTTGGCCCACCGAGGCTTCCAGCAGGGCATCTTCGTCGCCGAGGAGATCGCAGGCCAGAACCCGCCGGTCATCGACGAGAACGGCATCCCGCGGGTGACCTACACCGAGCCGGAGGTCGCGTCGATGGGCCTGAGCGAGGCCAAGGCGCGCGAGAAGTACGGCGACAAGGTGGAGACGTTGACCTACGACCTGGGCGGCAACGGCAAGAGCCAGATCCTCAAGACCCAGGGCTTCATCAAGCTCGTCCGGGCCCCCGAGGGGCCGGTCGTCGGCCTGCACATGGTCGGCAGCCGGGTCAGCGAGCTGATCGGCGAGGCGCAGCTGATCTACAACTGGGAGGCGTTCCCCGCGGAGGTCGCCCAGCTCATCCACGCGCACCCAACCCAGAGCGAGGCACTCGGCGAGGCGCACCTGGCGCTGGCCGGCAAGCCGCTGCACGCACACGGGTGATCCACAACCCTTACCCCCCAGTAGTCGATGAAGGCGTGACAAGCTGGCGAGGCCAGCTACATACAAGGAGTCTGTGAAATGCCGGTATCGGTCACCATGCCGCGGCTCGGCGAAAGCGTCACCGAGGGCACCATCACCCGCTGGTTGAAGCAGGAAGGTGACCGGGTCGAGGCCGACGAGCCCCTGCTCGAGGTGTCCACCGACAAGGTGGACACCGAGATCCCCGCCCCCTCGGCCGGCGTTCTCGCTCGGATCGTGGTCCGCGAGGACGAGACCGTCGAGGTGGGCAGCGAACTGGCCATCATCGCCGGCGACGGCGAGTCGGTCGGCGGCGACGCGCCGGCCGGTGCCGGCCAAGCCGACGCGCAGCCGGTACAGCCGGCCGCGACGCCGTCCGAGGCGGCCGAGCCCGAGGCCGCGGCCCCCGACGAAAGCCGCGTCGCGGCGAGCCAGCCGCAGGCCAGCAACGGCCAGCAGTCCCCCAACGGGTCTGGCGGCAGTGCGGGCACGGCGGTGACCATGCCAGCCCTCGGCGAGTCGGTCACGGAGGGCACCGTGACCCGCTGGCTCAAGTCGGTGGGTGACACCGTCGAGGCCGACGAGCCCCTGCTGGAGGTCTCCACCGACAAGGTCGACACCGAGATCCCCGCGCCGGTGAGCGGGACCCTGCTCGAGATCAAGGTACCCGAGGACGAGACGGTGGCGGTCGGCGCCGAGTTGGCCGTGATCGGCGTGGCCGGTGGCGCGCAGCCGGCACCGGCCCAGCAGCCGGCCGCCCCCGCGCAGGCCGAGGCACCGAGCCAGCCCGAGAAGCAGGCTCAGCCGGTCAAGGAGCCTCAGGTCGCCGCCGCGAGCCGGCCGGGCGCGTCGCCCGCCACGCCCGCGGCCGAGACCGAGGCCGCGCGTTCGGCGCCGAGCCGCCCGGCGGGTGGCAACGGGGCCGGTCAGCAGCCCGCCGCCGAGCGGGTGGTCGAGGACTTCGGCGGGTACGTCACCCCGCTGGTGCGCCGCCTGGCCGGTGAGCACGGTGTCGACCTGTCGACGCTGAGCGGCACCGGGGTCGGCGGACGCATCCGTAAGCAGGACGTCATCGACGCCGCCGAGCGCCAGCGGGCGGCCAAGGCCGCACAGGCGGCCCAGCCCGCAGCCGCGCGGGGTGCGTCGACGCCGGCAGCGAAGCCGCAGCCGAGCCCGCTGCGGGGACGCACCGAGAAACTGACCCGGATCCGGGCGATCACGGCCAAGCGGATGGTCGAGTCGCTGCAGGTCTCCGCCCAGCTCACCACTGTCGTCGAAGTCGACGTCACCCGCATCGCCCGGCTGCGCCAGCAGTCGAAGGCGCAGTTCCAGCAGATACACGGCGTGAAGCTGTCGTTCCTGCCGTTCTTCGCCCTCGCCACAGTCGAGGCTCTGCGGGCCCACCCCAACGTCAACGCCTCCATCGACCTGGGGGCCGGCACCGTCACCTACCACGACGGCGAGCACCTTGGCATGGCGGTGGACACCGAACGGGGCCTGATGGTGCCGGTGATCCGCAATGCCGGTGACCTCAACCTGGCCGGACTGGCCAAGCGGATCGCCGACCTGGCCGAGCGCACCCGCACCATGAAGATCGACCCCGACGAGCTGTCGGGCGGCACGTTCACGCTGACCAACACCGGCAGTCGGGGCGCACTGTTCGACACGCCGATCATCAACCAGCCGCAGGTGGGCATCCTCGGCACCGGTTCGGTCGTCAAGCGGGCCGTCGTCATCGACGACCCGAACCTCGGCGAGATCATCGTGCCGCGGTCGATGGTCTATCTCGCGCTCTCGTACGACCACCGGCAGGTCGACGGCGCCGACGCGGCACGGTTCCTGACCACGATCAAGGAGCGGCTGGAGGCCGGCCACTTCGAGTCGGAGCTGGGACTGGTCTGACGTTCAGCATGATCACGGAAAGTTCGGGCACCTATGGTGACCCGGACTTTCCGTGATCATCGAGAGGTGGCCATGCGGATCCTCATCGCCGGTTCGTCCGGGTTTCTCGGCACCCGCTTGGTCCGTGCCCTCACCGAGGACGGGCACAAGGTGCAGACCCTGGTACGCCGCGAACCGCGTACCGCCAGCGAGACGCGCTGGGATCCAGATCACGGCCGCGTCGACGCCGGCGTGATCGCGGGCGCCGACGCCGTCATCAACCTCGCCGGGGCGAACGTCGGCGGCAAGCGCTGGACCAGAGCGTACAAGCGGGAACTGCGCGACAGTCGGGTCGACACGACGACGACGCTCGCGCGGGCCATCGCGGAGACCGGCGGGCCCACGGTCCTGCTCAACTCCTCGGCCGTCGGGTTCTACGGCGACACCGGCGACCGCCCTGTCGACGAACAGGCGCCGGGCGGCACAGGCTTCCTCGCCGACCTGTGTCGGGACTGGGAGGCCGCGACCGCTCCCGCACAGGCCGCGGGGGTACGCGTCGCGCATCTGCGTACCGGGTTCCCCCTGGACCGGGACGGCGGCTTCCTCAAGCCGCTGACCCTGATCTTCAAGCTGGGGGCCGGCGGCAAGCTGGGCACTGGCGACCAGTACCTGCCCTGGATCTCGCTGCCGGACTGGTTGGCGGCGGTAGGGCTGCTGCTCAAGCGCGACGACCTCGCCGGCCCGGTCAACCTGACCGGCCCGAACCCGGTGACCAACGCCGCGTTCACGCGCGCCCTGGCCCGGCAACTGCACCGCCCCGCGCTCATACCCGTGCCGCGCCTGGCGCTGCGGGCGGCACTCGGCGAGTTCGGCGACGAGGCCCTCGCCAGCCAGCGGGTACTGCCCGGCCTACTCACCAATGCCGGATTCGATTTCCGGTACCGCGACGTGACGTCGGCGTTAGGGTGGGCGTACGACCATTCCGACTGACGGCCGCGGCCGGGCTCCATTCAGGAGGCGTTGATACCCTGCCCCGAGTGTCAGTGACGCAGCAGGACAGCGCCGGGACGGTCGACAGTGCCGCCCGGGCGGGGACGCGGACCCAGCCGGAAACGGATCGGCATCGGCGCCGTCGCGCCGACATACTGATGGCGGCGCTCGCGCTGGTCTTCGCCGGCTGGCTGACCGGCGGCCTCTGGATCGGTCCCAACCATCGGGCGATGACCGTCAACGCCAGCGACCAGGCCCTCTTCGAGTGGCTGCTGGCCTACGCCGCCGACGGGCTGCGCCACGGTCACGACCCGTTCTGGACGACGCTGCTCAACGCGCCGAACGGCGTCAACTTCGCCGTCAACACCGCGGTGACCGTACTGGGATGGGTGTTCGCCCCGGTCACGCTACTGCTGGGCCCACCGGTGGCGTTCACCGTCGCGCTGACGTTCGGCATCGCGGCCACCCCGGTGGCGTGGTACCTGCTGCTGTCGCGCACGCTGGTGCGAAGCCCGGCGGCCGCGATCGTCGGCGGACTGTTCTGTGGCTTCGCGCCGGGGCTCGTCTCGCACGCCAACGCCCACCTGAACTTCGCCTCGGGATACCTCGTACCGTTCATCGTCTGGCGCGTCATGCAACTGCGCCGGCCGGGCCACGCCGTGCGCAACGGGTTGATCCTCGGCCCACTGGTCGCGGTGCAGTACTCCCTCGGCGGGGAGACCCTGTTCTTCACCGCGCTGGCCTGTGCCGTATTCCTCGGCTTCCTGCTGCTGGCCGGCCACCGCGAGCCCGGTGCGCACCTGGTGGCGTTCACGAAGGGACTTGCCACGACGGCGCTCACCGCGTTCGTGCTGCTGGCCTACCCGCTGTGGATGCAGTTCTTCGGCCCCGGCAGTTACCACGGCACCGGGTTCGACCAGATCACCCACAGCGAGGACCTGATGGCGTACGGGGCGTTCCCCCGCCGCTCGCTGGCCGGCGTGCTGGGGCTGGACGGCCGACTGGCGCCCAACCCGACGGAGGAGAACAGCTTCTTCGGCGTACCTGCGCTGTTGGTCGGAATCGGGGCGGCGGTGCTGGCGCTGCGCCCGACCCAGGACCTCGCCCGGCGCACCCTGGCGCGGGCCGTCGTCGCGAGCGCCCTGCTGTTCGCGGTGCTCTCGCTCGGTCCGCGGCTCAAGTTCGACCGGCACCGCACCGACTTCCCGCTGCCGTACGCGCTGCTCAGGCACGTCCCGCTGTTCGATTCGGCGCTGCCGGGTCGGCTCGCGCTCATCGTCACCGCGCTCGTGGGCATACTGCTCGCCCTCAGCCTCGACCGACTGCCGGAACTCAAGCACCCCCGGCTGGTCGCGGCCGCGGTGGCGATCGGCGTGCTGCCGATCGTGCCGGCGCCGCTACTGACCATGGACCGGTCGCCGGTGCCACATTTCATCAGTTCAGGCCGGTGGCGCGAGTACGTGCGACCCGGCCAGACCCTGATTCCCGCGCCGCTACCGTCGGACTGGATCCCCGACGGTCAGCGTTGGCAGGCGGCGGCGCTGGCGAGCGGCGACGGTGCGACGTTCCGCATTCCGGCCGGCTTCTTCCTCGGACCCGACTCGAACGGCCGGGGCCGCATCGGTCCTCTACCACGCTGGACCACGACCACGCTGGCCACAGCGGCGCTCGCGGGGGAACGGCCGCTGGCCATCACTCCGGTCATGCAGGCGGAGGCGCGCGCCGACCTGCGGTACTGGGGTGGCAATGTGGTCGTGCTGCCTGACGGCGGCTACGGAAACCGCTGGAGCCGCCGGCACGACCTGCTCCTGCAGATCCTGACCGAACTGTTCGGCCCGCCGACCCGGGTGGACGACGTCTGGCTCTGGCGCGTCACCTGACCAGTTCGGGCTGTCGCCGCGCGTCCTCGGCCTCGTCCGCGGCCGCCCGCTTCCACAGCTTGCCGGGCCACCAGACCGCCCGGCCGACGTCGATGGTGAGCGCCGGCACCAGCAGTGACCGCACGATCAGGGTGTCGAGCAGGACGCCGAACGCCACCGCGAACGCGATCTCGGCGACGAAGACGAGCGGCAGCACCGACAGGGCCGCGAAGGTCGCCGCGAGCACCACGCCCGCCGAGGTGATCACGCCGCCGGTCACGGACAGGCCGGCGAGCGTACCCGCGCGGTGGCCGCGCCGGCCCGCCTCCTCGCGTACCCGGGTCATCAGGAAGATGTTGTAGTCCACCCCGAGCGCCACCAGGAACACGAACGCGAACAGCGGGAACGACGAGTCCGCCCCGGCGAAGCCCAGCAGGTCGTGGAACACGACGCCGCAGACGCCGAGGGTGGCGAAGAACGACAGGATCACCGTCACGATCAGCATCAGCGGGGCGACGACGGCCCGCAGCAACATGATCAGCACGACGAACACCACCGCCAGTACGAGCGGGATGATCAGGTTCCGATCGCGCTGGGCGGTTGTCTGCACGTCCAGGTTGATCGCCGTGTACCCGCCTACCTTCGCGTCCGCGCCCGGCAGTGCGTGCAGTTTCGTCCGCAGAGCCCGGATCACGTCGTCGGCCTTGGGCGAGTCGGCGGGTACGGCCAGGGTGACGTCGACCCGGACCAGCCCGTCCACGATCTTCGGCAGCGGAGTGGCGATGGGCGGGGTGGCGGCCGGCGGGGGCACCGGGGTGAACGGGACCGCCTGAGCCACGCCCGGCACGCCCTGCGCGGTCTTCACCACGTCGCCCAGCGATTCGGCCTTCGCGATCACGACGGCCGGGCTGCCCGCTCCGGCCGGGAAGTGCCGGCCGATGTCGTCCTGGGCGACCTTGGAGTCGGGGTTGCCCAGGAACTGCTCGGTCTGGGGGATGCCGCCTGCCTCCAGGCGGAACAGGCCGGTGGCGAAGAGGCCGAGGATCAGCGCGGTCGCCACCCAGACCAGGCGCGGGCGGGCGCCGACCACCCGGGCGATCCGGGCCCACACGCCGTGTTCCTCGGCGGGGCGGGAACCGAAGCGTGGCATGAAGGGCCAGAATGCGACCCGCCCGCACAGCGCCAGCACGGCCGGCAGCAGGAAGAGCATGCAGACGAGGGCGCACGCGATACCGATCGCGGCCACCGGGCCGAGCCCCCGGTTGGACTTCAGGTTGGACACCAGCATGCACAGCAGACCCAGGATCACGGTACTGGCGCTGGCGACGATCGGCTCGGCCGAGGCGCGCCAGGCGGCGCGGATCGCGTCGTAGCGGGACTCGTGACGGCGTAGCTCCTCGCGGAACCGGGAGACCAGCAGCAGCGCGTAGTCGGTGCCGGCGCCGATCACCAGGACATCGAGGATCGCCTGCGTCTGCCCGGACACGGTCAGCACGTCGTGCTTGGCGAGGAGGTACACCAGTCCGTTGGAGATGCCCAGGGAAACACCCGCGGCCCCGAGCACCACGAACGGCAGGATCGGGCTGCGGTACACGACGACGAGGATGAACAGCACGATGCCGGCCGTGGCGACCAGCAGCATCCCGTTGATCGCGTCGAACACCTTCATCAGGTCGGCCAGGATGCCGCCCGGGCCGCCGACGTGCCCCCGCAGGCCCGGGGTGTCGCCCACCCGGTCACGGATCCAGTTGATGTCGGTCTTGAGCTTCTGCGCGTCCGAACTGGCGAACTGCACGACGACCTGGGCTGCCTGCCGGTCGGCGGACGGGATGGGCCCGATCGGCGGCGCGGCCAGCTTGTCGCCGAGTTGATCGGTGATCGCCCGTACATCGGCGGCGATCTTCTGCTGGTCGGCGGGGGTCAGGCCGGACGGCCGGCTGTAGACGACGATCGCCGGCAAGGTGTCCTTGCCGGTGAACCGCTTCGCGAGGTCCTGCACCCTGGTCGCCTCGGAGGTGGCCGGCAGGTATTCGGCGCTGTCGTTTTTCTGCACCTCGGCGACCTTGCCGGCGAGGCTGCCCAGTGGGCCACCGACCAGCAGGAACGCGATGATGCCCAGCGCCGGCAGCAGCCAGCGCAGTCGGCGCGTCACCGTTGTTCGGCTCCCGATCGCCATGACCGCTCCGCCTCCCGAGTCGCAAAGTGTCACGCACTGACAAAACAGGAAAAGGGTACCGACGACCGTGCGGGCGCCTGCCCGGTACCCCGGATCGCGGCCGGCTCACGCGGCCACCAGGGTGTTCGCACTGACGGGGTGAACCGGCGTCGCGGCGTTACGCTGATCGGCGTGACCAGTGCGAGTCTTGGCACCCTGAAAGCGGTGCATGCGGGCGTAACGGACTATCTGACGGCCTGGGACGAGCAGCGCCGGCTGCACGAGGCGGTCGCGGCGGGCGCCGAGCCCGACACGGTGCTGCTGCTGGAGCATCCGAGCGTCTACACCGCCGGCAAGCGCACGGAGGCGTGGGACCGACCGATGGACGGCACTCCGGTCGTCGACGTCGACCGGGGCGGCAAGATCACCTGGCACGGTCCCGGGCAGCTCGTCGGGTACCCGATCGTCAAGCTGCCCGACCCGCTCGACGTGGTGGCGTACGTGCGCCGGGTCGAGCAGATGCTCATCGACGTCTGCTCCTCGCTCGGGCTCCCGACCACCCGGATCGACGGCCGCAGCGGCGTCTGGATACCGGCTGACGACCGTGGCCCGGACCGTAAGGTCGCGGCGATCGGCATCCGGGTCGCGCGCGGCGTGACCCTGCACGGCTTCTCCCTCAACTGCGACTGTGAGCTGGGCGCTTTCGACCGGATCGTGCCCTGCGGCATCCGCGACGCCGGCGTCACGTCGCTGTCGGCCGAGCTGGGCCGCGCCGTCACGGTCGCCGAGGCCCTCCCGATCGTCGAGGAGCACCTTCCGACGATCATGGCCTGAGTTTTCGTGAGGAGGGCGCCCCTGTTCCCGTCTATACCGGTAGCGGGGCGCCCTCCTGGGGAAGAGGGGAAGATCGCTGCAGCTACGGCGTCAGCCGGTGCAGGTCGCGCGGGAACAAGGTGACCTCACGGACGTTCGCCGCCCCGATCAGCTTCGTCACAGTCGTACCAGGCGCATGCCGAAGGCGCGACGCAATTCGTGACGCTCGTCGCGGTCAAGGCGGCGGAGGGGCTCCGCGGCGTACGCTGACCAAGTGACGATCGTCCAGCCCGAGGGCCGCCGGATGCTTCGCATCGAGGCCCGCAACGCCGAGACCCCCATCGAGCGCAAGCCGCCGTGGATCAAGGTCAAGGCCAAGATGGGTCCGGAGTACACCCAGCTACGCGGCCTGGTGAGCCGTGAGGGGCTGCACACGGTCTGCCAGGAGGCCGGCTGTCCCAACATCTACGAGTGCTGGGAAGACCGGGAAGCGACCTTCCTCATCGGCGGTGACCAGTGCACCCGCCGCTGCGACTTCTGTCAGATCGACACCGGCAAGCCGGCCGAGTT
The DNA here is from genome assembly GCA_025965915.1 of Dactylosporangium sp. Classification (GTDB taxonomy): domain Bacteria; phylum Actinomycetota; class Actinomycetes; order Mycobacteriales; family Micromonosporaceae; genus Planosporangium. The sequence continues at coordinate 13,379 of JAOPWA010000629.1, forward strand.
CGACGCCGACGAGCCCCGGCGGGTGGCTGAGTCGGTCAAGACGATGGGTCTTCGGTACGCGACCATCACCGGTGTCGCGCGTGACGACCTGCCCGACGGCGGCGCCTGGCTGTACGCGGAGACCGTCCGCCAGATCCACGGACTCATGCCGGCAGGCAGCGACGACAGCGGAAACGTCACCCCGGGGTGCGGCGTCGAACTGCTCATCCCCGACTTCAACGCCGAGCCGACGCAGCTCGCGGAGGTGTTCGGCTCCGCCCCCCAGGTGCTGGCACACAACGTCGAGACCGTGCCCCGCATCTTCAAGCGGATCCGGCCGGCGTTCCGCTACGAGCGCTCGCTCGACGTCATCACCCAGGCCCGCGCGGCCGGGCTGGTCACCAAGTCAAACCTGATCCTGGGCCTGGGCGAGGAGCGCGCCGAGGTGTCGCAGGCACTGCGCGACCTGCACGAGGCGGGCTGCGAACTGATCACGATCACGCAGTACCTGCGGCCAACCCCCCGCCACCACCCGGTGGAGCGCTGGGTGAAGCCGGAGGAGTTCGTCGAACTGCGCGAGGAGGCCGAGTCGACCGGCTTCGCCGGTGTGATGTCCGGTCCCCTGGTCCGCTCGTCCTACCGGGCCGGACGGCTCTACCAGCAGGCGGTCGACGCCCGGGCGGTCACGCCGGCACAGGTCCGGTGACGGGGCACACTAGACTCGGCCCATGGCCACCGCCCCGCAGAAAGTCAAGTTCCGCGATCGCATCAAGCAGATCGGCATGGTGTTCTCGTTCACCGCCAAGCGGGACAAGCTGTTCATACCCCTTGTCCTGATCGCGGTCATCGTGCCGCTCGCGGCTGCCGGCATCGCGGTGGCGCTGGGCGCGAGCTGGACCTGGCTCCCTCTGGGCGTCGTCGCCGCCGTCCTCGCCATCATGATCGTGCTCAACCTGCGCTCCAACAACGCGATGATGTCCGAGATGGAGGGCCAGCCCGGGGCCGCCGCGGCGTTGGTCGAGAACATGCGCGGTGACTGGCGGGTGACCCAGGCGGTGCAGTACACGGGGCAGTTCGACATGGTGCACCTGGTGATCGGCCGGCCGGGCGTCATCCTGATCGGCGAGGGCAACCCGCAGCGGGTGCGCCAACTGCTCGGCCAGGAGAAGCGGCGGCTGTCGAAGGTGATCGGCAGTGCCGACATGCGGGACTTCATCGTCGGCGATGACGAGGGCCTGGTGCCGCTGGGCAAGCTGCGCAACACCCTCATGCGGCTGCCTCGCACGGTCAGCGGCAAGGACGTCAACGCGCTGGACAAGCGGCTGAAGGCACTGACCTCCCGGCCCCAGATGCCCAAGGGCCAGCTCCCGAAGAACATGCGGCCCCCGAAGGGCGCGATGCGGGGCCGCTGAGCCCGAGACTCAGCTGGAGCGGTCGGCGGCGGCCGACGGCTGCGTCGCGATCATGACCGAGCCGGCGGCCCGGTCATGCCAGCCGCGCCGGTTGCGGTCCATGACCAGCGCAGGTACGAGGACCGCCAGGAGCACGCCGCGCACGAACGCGCGTGGGATCCCGATGGGTCCCCCGTCGGCCACCGACACGCAGGCGATCTTCGCCAGTCGCATGCCGGGAGTCTGGCCGAACAGGCCGATGAAGAACGCGTACTCGACGATCAGCACGAACGGGGCCCAGTTGTTGGGGAACGGGCCCATGAATCGGGCGATCAGCAGGCACAGCAACCAATCGACCATCAGCGCCCCGAACCGGCGCCGGAGAGTCGGCACCGGCCACGGCGCCGCTACCGAACCGACCACCGGCGCGTTACTCTCGGTCACGGCTTCCGGTCCCGCCGGTTTCTGCTGCTCCGTCACGGCTCACCAGACTATTCGGCCTCGCGGCAGCGGTCACGGCGGGTACCCACTGCCGACGTGAGATGCCCAACAGGGCAGATCGCGGGCGGAAACATGACCGAAACAGTCGAGACATGCGAGGGCAACGCCGCCGCCATACCGTCGCCGCAGCTTGCGAGAAACATAGAGAGCCTGGAGGAAGTGTGTTCGCCAATTCCGAGGAAATCCTGCGATACCTCAAAGATGAGGGCGTCCGCTTCGTTGACGTACGCTTCTGCGATCTGCCCGGCGTCATGCAGCACTTCAACCTGCCGGTCGAGTCGTTCGACGACAGCATCTTCAGCGAGGGCCTGGCCTTCGACGGCTCGTCGATCCGGGGTTTCCAGGAGATCCACGAGTCGGACATGCTGCTCCTGCCGGACGTGTCGACCGCGTTCATCGACCCGTTCCGGATCGAGAAGACCCTCGCGCTGAACTTCTTCGTCCACGACCCGTTCACCCGCGAGGCCTACAGCCGCGACCCCCGTAACGTGGCCAAGAAGGCCGAGGCATACCTGGCCTCGAGCGGTATCGCCGACACCGCCTACTTCGGCGCCGAGGCGGAGTTCTACATCTTCGACTCGATCCGCCACTCGACCTCGGCGAAC
>JAOPWA010000642.1 GCA_025965915.1 Dactylosporangium sp.
TAGGTGCCGTCGGCTGCTCAGGCGTGGTCGCCGTCGGCGGCGTCGGGCTAGGTGCCGTCGGCTGCACAGGCGCCATTGGCGTCGTCGTCGGCGTCGTTGGACTCGGCGTCGTTGGACTCGGCGTCGTTGGACTCGACGACGACGGCGACGGGCTAGGCGACAGCGACGGCGACGGACTCGACGACGACGGCGACGGGCTAGGCGACGGACTAGGCGACGTCCGAGACGGCGACGGGGTCAGCGTCGGCGGCAGCAGCGTCGGCGGCAGCGGCGCCACGACAACTGTCGTCAGGTTGACCTGCTGTGTCACGTTGACATTCGAAGCCACCTGCAAGGACACGTTGACGTTCATAGGCACTGCCGCAATAGGAAACAGTAGCCAGGTGTCAAAAGTCGCACCTGGCGGAACTACCCGCGCGAGGCCAGGCTGGGTCGAACACAGACTTGATAGGCAAGTAATCCTCTGCCCGCCGACGGTGAGTGCATTCACACGCGGGTCCCTCAAGTCGGCGCAATTGAACGGACGTGGCCTTCCGCTGATGTTTTGGTATTCGATAATCGTTATCGTCTGCCCTGTCTGGAGCACCTGGATGGACTTCATCCGGACCACCCAGATATCGTTCCGGTAAACCGGTATATTGACCCGATAGTCTGCGGGCGGCGCACACGACGAACACGTCGCAACCGACGGTGGCAGTGCTATCACATCAATGAACCTAAGATCGATAGTCTGCGTTACTCTAACGCGCGACACAGCTTGCAAGGACAGGCCGAAATTCATAGACGCCGGCAGACAAGGAAACAGTACCCAGTTAACAACTGCCGCTCCTGACGCAACCGTGCGCGTCAGGTTAGGGTTGGCAGAGCACAGAGTGGATTCGGAAGTAACCTCCCGTCCACTAAAGGTCAACAAATTCGCGTGCGGGTCCCTCAAGTCGGCACAACTGAGCCCACGCGGGCCACTGCCGATGTTCTGGTAGTCGAGAATCGTCCTTACTTGGCCTGTCTGGAGCACCTGAATGGCAGTGATCCGGACGACCCAGAAACTATTTCGGTAAATCACCCTGTTGACCTGATAGGTGCCCGTGGGTGGCGGACACGACGTGGTCGGACATGGCGGCGGCTTCGTTGTGGGCGGTTTCATCGTCGTCAGCGGCATCCCGCCATACGGGCCTTTCATAGTTAGCCCGGGAGCCTCGGCTGCGACGGGATGCCGGCCAATAGGCCGGAGGTCGCTCACTCGTGCGTTACCCGACCGGAAGCCAGTCGATGAAAGGCGATCAAGTTCGCCCTCCCCGGCTAAGTTCGAAAACCCGCCATACGTGCTGTCGGCGACCGCCGCATTTCGGTACGGTGTCCCAGCTTTGGAAGCCCCGCTGGGTGGCAGAAGCGCGATGGGCAGCGCGAACATCGCGGCAAGGACCGCTCGCCGCCCAAGTTTGTGTAACATTGGAGATCAATCCTTCCACCGGAAGGCGCAAGTAGCAGTTGGGATCTAACCGCCCGTCAGCGTTCCCCGATGGGATCGGAATCCTCTGATCGGGATAGTCAAACCCGCCGCGCGCCGTGGCCACTCATGGGACGGAGCGCGACCAAACCCAGGCACCTATCACATCGCGGCATGCACGGCTCTGGTCAGCCGGGGTGCTCGGCAGTGCGAGATCTAACTGCATCGGCGGGGATGAGTACCAGCCGGCTCGACGCCTCCTCCAACAGGCATTGGACACGTGCCGTCGGCGCTGGGTCAGGAGCACCCTGACGCGCTGAGGTCCATGAACAACTTCACGTATCGGCTGCGACAACTATCTGAGACTGAAGGTGACCCACTGCACAGATCGGGAGTTGACCCTCTGCTCGCGCAATAGATGCGCTGTCAGCTTTGGAAGCTCACATGATCTCGGTCAGGGCGTTCTGGTAGGCAGATCAGCGGCGCCGATTGGCTTGGGGTGATGCGCTGATGCCTGTTGACATATCGCAGGCTAAGACTGAAGTCCGGGTTGAGAATCCACCCGGGGTGGGCGCAACCCGATCGAACAGGTTCAGGACGTGCAGGCCGGTCCAGGTAAACGGCGCGAGCTACTACTCAACAGTGAGCCTTTTCCAACGTGGTCCCAGTCGGCGTTTCACTGGCACGTGCTCGACAAGGGCATCGCCTACATCAAACCCCACACGCCGCGGCTCAACGGCAAGGTGGAGCGATCGCACCGCGTCGACGCCGAGGAGTTCTACCGGATGCTGGAAGGCGTGGTGATCGACGACGCCCAGGTCTTCAACGACAAGCTCCGCGAATGGGAGGACTACAACAACTACCATCGCCCCCACGGCGGCCTCGGCGCCAGACCCCTACGAACGCCTCAAACAGAAGACCACGACCCAGCCGTAAACGATCATCGTCGGTCGCACAAGTGCGCGCATCGCATTGCCGAGTCCCACCTGATGCCTGACGATTCCGCCCCGGCTGATCCTTGACTAGTGGTCTAGATCGTTTGACCGGAACGTCGCACACTCAGTAATCGTGCGCTCAAACCGGAGCGTCTCCTCATGCCGGTGTCAGGATGCTGGGCGGTGTGGGGGCTCTCTGGCCCCCACGCGGAAGCCAGGTAGCCGAGTTGATATCGGTGCGGACTGGTCCGCGCGCCATGACGAGCGGACCAGCCCACCATCGACCAGCAGTCGGATTCGGACGCCGGGTCAGGCCGGAGCCGGCAGGTCGTCGAACTCGGCGACCTGGCGCACCTCGACCTCGACCTCCTCGAACAGATCGGCATACCGCTGGGCGTACTCGACGGCCTCCGCCCGGTCCTTGAAGTTGAGCAGCGCGAAGCCGCCGATGACCTCCTTGGCCTCGGTGAACGGCCCATCGATCGCGGTGACCGCCGCGCCCCGGGCCTTGCGGACCAGCGCGCCCTTCTCGGACGGGAGGACGCCCTCGGCCGTGATCAAGATGCCCTTTTCAGCCGAGTCCTGGATGAACGCGCCCATCTTCTCGATGAACTCCTGGCTGGGGTTCCACGCCTCCGGGGCACGCTCGTCGAGCCGGTGCATCATCAGAAACCGCATTGCTGCTCCCTTGTCGTCTCGGGCTGAGGTCCGGTCGGTCCCGGACGCGATGACCAGCCGTCACATCCGCGTCGAACGACGGCACGCCGCTTCGACATTTCTACATGGCAATTTCTCGGCGGCGCCGCTCCACCGCCAAGATCGCAGCAGATGCGCGCTCATCCCGCGATGACGGCGATCATCGTCACCGACCGTTAGTGACCTCAGCCCCGTGCCGGTAGGCCTGTTAAGCATCAGGTGGGACGCGAGTGTCGGGCATCAGCCGAGACCGGACACCGCGCGCATCGCGTTGACCGCTCGCCAGCGGTCCTGTGCCGATTCGATGATCTTGAATGCCATAACCAAGGGCCCCGGCAGCGTGCTGCCGGGGCCCTTGGCGACCTTTGTGCGATGCCGGACGGTGGTGAAGGTCGATTCGATCGTGTTGGTGATGCGCAGGTGGATCCAGTGCTCGGCCGGGTAGTCGAAGAACGCGACCAGCTCCTCACGACCGTCGGTGATCTTCGCCGTCGGCGCGTTGGCGGAGCTGGTCGCGGACCTGGTCGGGACGCTGCACGCGGGCCTTCAGCTCGGCCTCGATCGGCACGGAAGTCCTCCTACATCGGCGGCTGGACCTTCTCCGGCCGTGGCGCATAAGCCGATTGAGTAGCCGGTTTGGTGTCGGGGGGCACCCGAGGTCCACGCCTGCTGGTCGTGCAACGTCCCTGGCCAGGTTCGAAGAGCCGTCCGGAGCTGATGGATGCTCTACCGCGGCGGCTAGTTGGCGCCGACGACCTTGAAGTCCTGGTTGACGAAGACGTGGTGCGGCCACTGGACGCCGATGGTGTGGACTACGAACACGCCGCCGCTCACCAGCACAACACGGTCGACGACGCCCCCCGGGTAGGCGGCCAGCGCAGCTTCCGTCGCCTTATCCGCTGTCGTTCCGCTGACTATCGTCCCCTGCCCCTCAGTGTAGTTGGGGATCTGACCGACCGACTTTGACACGGCCGCTGCGCCGCGCTGGAAGGGGACCACCCCTGCCGCCGAGGAAGTCGCAGATCCGCCGCTGCCAGTCGGTTGCACGATGACCTGCGTGGCCGTGATGGTCGTTCCGTTGGTCGTCCCAAGTACAAGGACGCTTTCGCCTGTTGTAATGGCACTCGCCGAGGTCGAGCTCGTCCCGTTCTGGTATGTCGTGGAGGACGCCTCGTTGACGGTCACCTTCTGACCCGTTGCTGTCGACAGTGTGAAGCCCGACGTGGACACGCTGTCGACCGTGCCGGCTGCTCCCCCGGCGGCCGGTCCAGACCGAGCGTTGGATCCCCCGCCGCCGGATCCGAAACCGCCAGCGGAGCCCCTGGGCGCGGGGTGCCCTGATGTTGCCGAAGAGGACGTGGCTGTTGCCGAGGGGGACGCGGCTGTTGCCGAGGAGGACGCGGCGCAACCGGCGGAAAGTCCGATCACCGCACACATCAGCGCAGCGGCCACGACCCGTCCACTTCTTCTGTTCGACAGCAATCGCCGTACCCCTGGCCGGCGTGCCTGCTTGGCCATGGTCACTGAGGCTGACGAGTCTGGCGAAGACGCTGGCGCGGGAGGCGGCGCAGCGCCGGCGCCGCCTGAACTTCCAGCAACCGGCGGCCCTGACGTCGCGCTCGAAACGGGGCGAGCGGGAAGGGTCTCGTGGGGGCTCGTGGGGCCGTAATCGTTCATGATGGCGCTCCTCATTACTCCGGCAACTACTCAGAGAGTGCTTTCCGTTCATGTGAGGTCCATTTGGGCGGCCTGTGATGGGACTGTGGCTGCTCCGAACCCTCCTGTCCCTAATTGCCCGGAAGCTCGTCTGGACGCTGGTAGGTCTTCGCGGCGGATCGCTAGACGATTGATTCCTTATTCATCTTGTCCGGGCGACCTTCCGGTCCGAGCTGCTAACCGGCCGGCCGCCGGCAGCTACCTCCCTGTCGGGCTCCACTTGATCCGTTACGGATGAGGTTCAGTTGATCCGTGACAGTTCCGGCTAGATGATCTTTGTGTCAGTCCAACGGTGTCGAGTAAAGGTGCCATCAAGCTAGGGCTGGCGGCGCGCGAAGAGGACGGCCCCTGCAACGCTCTCGTCCAGATCGAGCAGCATCTGGGCCTCGACCGTGAATCCGGCATCGCGCAGCCACGCGCTGACTCGGGCCGGCTGGCGGAGGTGAACATGCACCTTCATTGGGAGGCCGCCGTAGCCCTGCGTTTTCAGTCGCGACTCGTCGCCAACGTGAAAGCCGAGCAGCAGCAGGCCACCGGGACGCAACACCCGCCAGAAGTGTCCGAAAACGGTGGGAACCTCGTCGTCCGGGACGTGGATCAGCGACCACCAGGCGAGCAGACCAGCGACCGAGGCGTCGGCGAGGTCCAGGTCCGTCATCGAGCCCACCCCGAACCGCAAGCCGGGGTGGTCGCGCCGAGCCACGTCGACCATCGCGGGTGAAAGGTCGATGCCAAAGGCGTTGACGCCCAGCTTGCCCAGGTGGGCAGCGACATGTCCGGGTCCGCAACCTACGTCCGCCACTGGCCCGCCGCCAGCGGCGTGAACAATGTCGGCGAACAACGCCAGAATCGCTCGTAGGTAGGGCTCGCCGGCGAGAGCATCGCGCAGCTGGCCGGCATAGCTGACCGCGACTGTGTCGTAGGAAGTCCGGGTGTCGGCCAACCAGCCTTGATCGCTCATTCCGGACAGGCTAGTGCACTCGACCGAGTGTGAGGCATCAATTGAAGCCGCGATGTAACGCGTCAAGCGGAGTACGACACGGCAGCTACCTCTGTCGAGTCCCACCACATACTTGACGAGGCGGTTTCAAGCGGTCAGCGCAACGAGCTCGATGGGTCGACGAGAATACGATCGCCCGCAAACGCGCGATCTTCTACAACGCGTTGGAGTACGCCGTAGAGCTGGGGCTACTGACGACCAATCCCATTGACCGCGTCGCATGGCGAGCACCGACGGCCGTGGAGTCGGTCGACCGGCGCGTGGTGGTCGACCGGCGACGAGCGCGCACGCTGCTCACGGCGGTTGCCGTACAGCCCGGCGTCGCCCGCCGACTCGTCGCGTTCTACGGCTGCATGTACTACGCGGCTCTCCGACCGAGTGAAGCTCTCGACCTGCGTGAGGAGAACCTCGCCTCCCTGCCGCGAATTGGGTGGGGAGAGCTGCTACTCAGCAACTCGTCGCCGCGCACAGGTACGGCGTGGACCGACAGCGGCCAGTCACGTGAGCAGCGCGGCCTGAAGCACCGGACGCAGGATGAGACGCGTCCGGTCCCGGCTCACCCTGAGCTGGTGGAACTGCTCCGGTGGCACCTAGATGAGTTCGGTACGGCGCCGGATGGTCGGCTGTTCGTGGGGCCGCGAGGCGGAACCATCGGCAACTCGACGTACTCGGCCGTGTGGCGCAAGGCTCGTGAGCTGGCGCTGACGCCTGCCGAAATCCGTTCGCCGCTGGCAGGAGTGCCGTACGACCTCCGCCACGCGGCGGTGTCGACGTGGCTCAACGCGGGAGTACCGGCGACGCAGGTCGCGGAATGGGCAGGGCACAGCGTGGCCGTCCTGCTTCGGGTGTACGCGAAGTGCATCGTGGGGCAGGACGGCGCGGCCCGGCGCCGGATTGAAGACGCCATGCTCGACGACTAGAGCACGCGGCAGCGACGGATCGGCCTTACCTGGCGGTAGGGCCGATCCGTCGCGTGTACCTTCAGACGCCCGGCTATGGGCGAGAGTCGATTCGAATCGTCGCAGGGCACACATAATGTGCCAGCATGGCCAAAGATCGCCCGTTCCAGCGTCTAGACGACCGCCTCGCCGGGCTCCCTATTGACGAGACGCTGCACGCTGGTGTGCCGCGATGGCTTGAGAAGCCGCTGCGTCAGTGGCTCGCCAGCGCCGTGCGCGATCAGGACGATGTTGCACGCAGAGTCGTGGTGCGTTTGAGGTGGAGCCCGAAGCCCCAGCAGAACTACATCAGCACCTTGCTTAACTCCGACACGGACACATTGCTCACCGTGGTTGACGCCGTGCTGCAACTACACCCTGGTTGGGAGTGGCCCCCATACGACGGGGGCTGGGGTGTGACCGAAAACCGCTCCATGGAGCACTTTGTGTACCTACTTACGACTCTAGATCAAATTCTGGTGGACGGCGCGTCAACGTGCCGGGTGGACCTTGATGGTCGGCGCCTGATCCGCAGGGTGAACGAAACAGTGCAGGAGTCCGTCGACCAGGCCATAGCGGCTGCCCCCGAAACCGCAGCGGACCATCTACGCACTGCCTGGATCGCCGCCTACGGACTGGAGCCAGATCCGGACAAGGTGTTCAACGAGGTGATGCGGGCAGTCGAGGAGATCGCGTGTCCCCTCGTTGAGCACAGGAAAGCCGAGAGCGGCAAGGCCACCCTCGGCACGGTCATCGGCGAACTGGACAAGAACGCGTCGCACAAGTGGGAGTTGGCGCTGCCTGGCGAGGATGGCAACCCCAGGAGCGTCGAGCATCTGGTCGGCATGATGCGGATGCTGTGGCAAGCACAAGTTTCCCGACACGGCGGCGCCCCGAAGTCTCGCCGGCAAGATCAGGAAGAAGCCGAGGCGGCGGTGCACCTCGCCGCACTGCTCGTGCACTGGCTCTCGACGGGAGTCCTGCGGCCCGCTTGACCAGGCACTGAGCCCCGGATTTTCTCCGCGTATTCTCCGTGGATCCCCGTGAACGGCCGATCAGAGCTGGACACGGCTGGACAGACGAAGAAGCCCCCAACCGGCGTTTCCGCTGGTGGGGGCCTTCTTTCCCTGCTGGTGGCGGGTGAAGGATTCGAACCTTCGAAGCTTTCGCGACGGATTTACAGTCCGCTCCCATTGGCCGCTCGGGCAACCCGCCTCAGGGCGCCACCACGCAGTACGCGGCAGCGCAGGTAAGGATAGCGGTACCACCCCAGGTTCCTGCAAACGGGTTGGGCCAGACAGAGCGAAGCTGGTACACGGGCCCCTGCCCCACACGAGGTTGCACAATCGGGCAGGCTGAGACCGGACCACAATGAGGACGGCAACACCACCGAACGCACCGGATACAGGAGCACCAATGGCTGCGGCACCCTCGTTCGACATCGTCAGCAAGGTCGACCGACAGGAGGTCGACAACGCGCTCAACCAGGCCGAGAAGGAGCTTGGCACCCGATTCGACTTCCGGGGCACCGGCGCCGAGATCAAGTGGGCCGGAGAGAACGCGCTCTCCTTGCAGGCCGAAACGGAGGACCGCGTCCTCGCGGCCCTGGAGGTCTTCAAGGAGAAGTTGATCAAACGCAACATTTCGCTCAAGTCACTGGACTGCGACGAGCCCAAGCAGTCGGGCAAGACATACCGGATCGAATGCAAGATCATCCAGGGTATCGAGTCAGACAAGGCCAAGGCGATCAGCAAGAAGATTCGCGACGAAGGCCCGAAGGGCGTTCAGGCGCAGATCCAGGGCGACCAGCTCCGGGTGACCGGTAAGAAGAGGGACGACCTGCAGGCCGTGATCTCCCTACTCAAGCAGGAAGACTTCGGCGTGTCCCTGCAGTTCACCAACTACCGGTAAGCGTCACCGAACGGCCTTGATCGGAAGGCCCGCGACCCTACGTGGGCCGGGTCTACCTCGCCGCCATGGTCGTCGTTGGTCAGCCTTGGCTGCCCGGCGACGGCCCCGGCGGCGGTGTAGGCACCGTCCACGATCATCACCGACGAGAGCTCTCAGGCCGCGACTGTACGGACTCCGGGCTCCTCCCTCAGACGCTGCTGCTTGGCGGCGTACATCAGGGCGTCGGCCCGGTGGATCAACCGCTCCGCGTGGGTCTCTGCGCCCGCGGCCACCGCGCCGATACTCGCCCCGACCACGACCGGCTCGCCGTCGAGGACGATCGGCACGCTCAGGGCCTCGGAGATGCGCCCGCACAGTTCCTCGGCGTCCGCCACGGACGCGTCCCGGTACAGGATGAGGAACTCGTCCCCGCCGAACCGGCTCACCACGTCGTTCTCGCGCATGCACCGGCGCAGTCTCCCGGCCACCTCGGTCAGCAACTCGTCGCCGGCGACGTGCCCGAACCGGTCGTTGATGCCCTTGAAGCCATCGAGATCACAGAAGAGCACCACCGGGCCGGTACGGGTGAACGGCGGGCGCTCCAGTTCGGCTGTCAGCCGGTCGACGAACTCGCGTCGGTTAGGCAGGCCGGTGAGCGAGTCGTGGTTGGCCTGATGCAGGAGCGCGCGTTCGGCCGCGACCCGCTCGGCGGCCAGCCGCCCGATACGCACCATGACGAGTGAGGTGACGGCCGCGCCACCGAATCCCAGCAGCAGACCGTCGACGTCGCTTCCGAAGAGTTGACGTCCGCCGCCGATGATCGGAATCGCGGCGAGGGCTGCCCCCAGAAACACCAGACGCCCCGGAGTGAGGTCGTCGGTGGGCGTGGGTCCCGGCTGGGTCAGCAGCACCGACGAGCGGGCGAGAGCGACCAGGCCGAGGCACGCGTACGCCCCCATGAAGATCATGTTGGTCCAGTCAGGCCGTTCCCCGGTGACCGGATCGAGTAACAGCGCGACGATGACGTTACCCGTCATGGAGAACGCCAGCGTCAGGATCAGCAGCCACAGGGCGTGGATGCTCTCCTTGGCGGTCAGCAGCAGCCGCAGGAGCGCCCCGAGGATCGCGGTGAGGATCATGACGTCGACGAACATGGAAAGCCGGGCGCCGGCTGTCTCGTTGGTGGCATCCATGTGCGGCAGGATCACAACATCCCAGAGCAGGCCGCCTGCCGCCACCGAGACGATCACGCCATCGATCATCCCGCCGACGTCGTTGCGGCCGCGCCGAAAGACGATCGACATGGCCGACAGCAGCAGCAGGACGTGTCCGACGG